>JAITDQ010000176.1 GCA_031282485.1 Tannerella sp.
CCGGGAACGAACGAAGAAATAAAGGAATTTTGCACGCTTAACTACGGCGTTACCTTCCCGATGATGCAGAAAATTTCCGTAAAAGGCGATGACATTGCGCCCTTGTATAAATGGCTCACACTGAAAAGCGAAAACGGTAAGGAAGATGCCGAAGTGACATGGAATTTCCAGAAATTCCTGATTGACGAAAACGGCAACTGGGTGAAATCCATTCCACCCAAAACCGTTCCGCTGTCGGAAGAGATCGTTTCCTGGATAGAAGGCCAATAAGGTTTATTCTCCCGGCCGGAAATGCCGGTATCATATGGGGATATCTCAAAACAGTGTGATTTCAACTTGGTCAGGTAAACTTGATAAACACCGCGTGGCGTTGTTCCGTATTTTTTACAGAGCGACGCCGCCATGCCGACGATTTCGCCCATACAGCCGCCGGTGCGCATGACCCGTGATGTCCCTTCCGCTTCGATCAGCAAGGTCTTACCCGTCCGCCGCCCATAACCACACAACGAAACGGTTATCATCAACATTAAAAATAAAATACTTCTTTTCATCCTATCCTATTTATTGTTATCATATCATTCAGCCTCCATTGTTGCGATATACTCTGAACAGGGTCATACAAGTATTATGCTTCGACTGCGTATGTTTATATTCGTAATGTTCGTTCAGGAAATCACTTTGCTTTTTGTCGGTCAGTAGTGAAAAAGAGAGAATGTATATATTTGCACGGTGATAAAAAATGAACTATGAAAGAAAAATTAAATCTGTTGAACGATTATCTGTTCATGAAGTTCAACAGAAGCGGTTTAATACGGAATTACCTGTTACGGGAAAATTTTCATTGTCCGACACGAAACTCAATCAGCTGTATCATGCCGTCCGACGCAGGTGAATTTTGTTAATTACCAAAAATAAATTACTTTTGTGGTGATTTTTTCATATAAGTTTGTCTCAATTTTAATATACAGCTTGACTATGAACGAACGTATAATACTGAAAGATAAAACTTTCGAGGTGTACATTCCGGAAAATAAAATTGTTGAAGCCATTAAACAGATAGCCCGCGATATTGTGCGTGATATGGAGGGCAGGAATCCTTTGTTTGTTGGTATTCTGAATGGCGCTTATATGTTTGTCGCAGAACTGATGAGCAAACTGCCGCCTGCTTACGAGCTTACTTTCGCGGCATACTCGTCATACCACGGCACAAAATCGGAAGGGATTGTGAAAGAATTGCTGCCTGTACATATTGATAATAAAGACCGCCCCATCATCCTGCTCGAGGATATCATCGACACGGGACTTACGATGCAGTACGTGATGAACCGTCTGCGCCGGGCAGGAGCCGTCGATGTGCGCCTCGCAACAATGTTTATCAAGCCCGATTCCCTGAAATGCGATATCCGTCCGGACTATGTCGGCATGGAGATAGATAATGATTTTATTATAGGCTTCGGCCTCGACTACGACGGCTACGGCCGCTCGTTACGCAGCATTTACAGGATTGTGGAATAAGAATTTAAATCATAATAAATTGAAACAAGATGTTAAATATAGTGATTTTCGGTGCTCCCGGTTCAGGGAAAGGCACTCAAAGCGATTTGATAAAGAAACGTCATAACCTGACGCACATCTCTACGGGCGATGTTTTGCGCGAAGAAATAAAAAACGGAACGGAACTCGGAAAAACGGCGAAAGGATATATTGAAAAAGGGCAACTGTTGCCCGACAACCTGATTAGCGATGTGCTCGACAACATTCTCGACCGCCTGCCCAATGATACGAAAGGAGTTATCTTCGACGGCTTTCCGCGCACGATACCCCAGGCGGAAGCGCTCGAAGGCATACTGCAAAAACGGGGCTGGGACGTATCCGTTCTGCTTGACCTTCAGGTTGAAGACGAAGAATTGATAACACGCCTCATCGAACGCGGAAAAATTTCCGGTCGCACCGATGATAACGGGGAAACGATAAAATCGCGCCTCGAAGTTTATCATAAACAGACGGCTCCGCTCGCCGAATATTATAAAAACAGAAATAAGCGCGTTGCCATAAAGGGAACCGGTACGATAGAAGATATTTTTAATCGTATAGACGAAGCTATCGGGAAATTGTGAACGGTGAACGGGGCAGCGGGCGGAAATAATTTACGCTCAAACAGATTAATGATTATAACAACTAAACTATTAAAAAATGGCCGATTCGAATTTTGTCGATTATGTTAAGATATACTGCTGTTCGGGGAAGGGTGGGAAAGGCTCCTCCCATTTCCGCAGGGCAAAATATATACCCAAAGGAGGGCCGGACGGAGGCGACGGCGGACGCGGCGGACATGTCTTTCTGCGGGCAAACCGCAACTTGTGGACGCTGCTCCACCTGAAATACGAACGGCACATCATCGCTACCCCCGGCGAAGGAGGCAGTAACAAAGGCAGTACGGGTAAAAGCGGCGAAGACCGCTATATTGACGTACCCTGCGGAACCGTCGTTTACGATGCCGATACGGGAGATTTTATCTGCGACGTTACGGAAGACGGCCAGACGGTACGTCTCCTGAAAGGCGGAAAAGGCGGTTGGGGCAACATCCATTTCAAAACCTCCACAAACCAGGCCCCACGCTACGCCCAGCCGGGAGAACCCAGCGAAGAGCGAAACATAATCCTCCAGCTGAAACTGTTAGCCGACGTAGGACTGGTCGGTCTGCCGAACGCAGGCAAATCAACCCTGTTGTCGGTCATTACAACCGCCAAACCCAAAATAGCCAACTACCCCTTCACGACGCTGGAACCAAATCTCGGAATTGTAAAATACCGCGATAACCGTTCTTTTATTATGGCCGATATCCCCGGCATAATCGAAGGAGCAAGCGAAGGCCGGGGGCTGGGACTGCGTTTCCTGCGACATATCGAACGAAATTCCCTCCTCCTTTTTATGATACCGGCGGATTCCGGCGATATCAAAAAAGAATATGAAATATTAAACAGCGAACTGGAAAAATACAATCCCGATCTCGCCGAAAAAAGCCGAGTCCTCGCCATTACAAAAAGCGACCTCACGGACGAAGAATTGAAGAACGCCCTTTCGCGGAACTTGCCGGAAAACATCCCTCATGTGTTCATTTCATCCGTTGCCGGCCAGGGATTGGACGCACTGAAGGATATTCTCTGGACGGAATTAAACAGGGAAACATTCCAGGATAAAGAGAAAATTGTCCATAAAAACATGGGCATAAAACCGTTTGACAGTCAGGATGATAACATCGAAGGAAGAGCATCCGCCGGGAGCGAACCGGACATGGAATACGAGTGGTAAAACGCCGGGAGCAAAATATTTGGAATTATATTTTTACGGGAAAATGATTGTATTTTATTAAAAGTTTGTATATTTGTGCCGGGTTTTAAATAATAAATTATCATGACAAATGAAACAATTGGAACGACAGCCGGTGTCGTATGGACAGCTTTGAGTACTTCCGGCAAAATGTCAGTTAAAGAACTGAAGAAGATTACAAAAGTCAAAGCAGATAAGGTGTTATTCTCCGCTTTAGGGTGGTTGGCAAAGGAAGGCAAACTTGTCTTCGACGAAAAAGATGATGATTTGTATGTGTGGTTGGCTTAAAGAGAGACAATAAAGAAAATTCAGGCTGCTCATTTTTATAATTGAACAGCCTTTTTTTTGCCTTTTTTTTGCTCATTTCTGAAGAAATTAATAAAAAAGACACCAAAAAGTTGTTTATCACAATAACAAAATGTATTTTTGTGCACAATTTGGAAGTAGATGACTGAAGAAGAATATAAACTGTTTGCCGAATTTGAAGACAGGATGCGTGAATTAATCCGGTTATATGACGAAAAAAAACGTCATATTGAAGTTCTGGAGGCGTCTTTAAAAGAAAAAAACGAAATAATACGGCAAAACAAACAGACGATTGAGGCATTACAAACCAAATACACAGACCTGCATACGGCACACATATTAGCCGGAAACGAAGGCGAATTTCAATATGCACGTAAGCGGGTAAACAAATTGGTGCGGGAAGTGGAAACATGCATTGCCCTGTTAAATGAATAAATTATGTCGGACGAAGAAATGCTAATACAGCTGGAAGTATTCCCGGGCGAAAAAAAGTACCTCGTGTGGATAAAACCTGAAGATGAACAATTAGTACGGAAAGCAACAATGCTTTTGCGACAGAAGTTTAATGCATATAAACAAACTTTCTCCAAGGCGAAGTTGTCCGACAAAGATCTGTTAGCTATGTTAGCTATAGATATGGCAACAAGCCATTTGAGGCTGGAAGAGAAAAATGATGCGGTTCCTTTTACAAAAAATATAGCCAAACTCACGGATGAGTTAAAAGATTTATTGAAAGAGGAATAATTATTTAACGGAATGAGAGTTTACGCACTGATTCGGGGGACGCAAGTCTTCATGAACGGTGCTTTTATTTATAATAACAAAAAATTAAAATAACAGTAAAAATGGACATATTGTATATCATAGCAATAATCGGCTCATTTATTTTGGGCGGTTTTCTGACATGGTTCATCACACGGATATTCTCCAAATCAAGGCGTAAAAAAAGGATTAAGGAGATTGAACGGGAAACCGAAGTGATGAAAAAGAACAAAATGCTTGAAGTGAAGGAGAAATTCATTCAACTCAAAGCAGAGCTGGAAAAACAGGTAAATATGCGTAATGCAAAAATACAGTCCGCCGAAGCCAAACTCAAACAGCGCGAAACCGCTTTTTCACAAAGACAGGAAGAACTGCAGCGCAAAAATGCGGAAATAGACGCCATTAAAGAAAATCTGGCAACACAACAGGCCGTCATAGAAAAAAAACAGCAGGACCTGGAAAAAGTACATCAGCGCGAAGTTGAACAGCTGGAAGCCATTTCCGGATTATCGGCCAAAGAAGCGAAAGACCGCCTTGTCGAATCATTGAAAGACGAAGCCAAGTCCGACGCCACTTCGTATATCAACGAAATCATGGAAGAAGCGAAGATGACGGCCGGCATGGAAGCCAAGAAAATTGTTGTGCAGTCCATCCAGCGGGTAGCCACGGAAACGGCGATCGAAAACTCCGTAACCGTATTCCCGATAGAATCGGACGAAATCAAAGGGCGTATTATCGGACGCGAAGGCCGTAACATACGCGCACTCGAAGGCGCCACCGGCATCGAAATAATCGTTGACGACACACCCGAAGCCATCGTGCTTTCGGGTTTTGACCCCGTTCGCCGCGAAGTAGCCCGCCTCGCGCTGCACCAGCTGGTACAGGACGGACGTATCCATCCGGCACGCATCGAAGAAGTAGTCGGCAAGGTAAAAAAACAGGTCGAAGAGGAAGTCATCGAAACCGGTAAACGCACAGCCATTGACCTTGGTATTCACGGTCTTCACCCGGAACTGATCCGCCTGATAGGAAAAATGAAATACCGCTCATCGTATGGCCAGAACCTGCTGCAACACGCCCGCGAAACGGCAAACCTCTGCGCAACAATGGCCTCGGAGCTTGGCCTCAACCCGAAGAAGGCGCGTCGCGCCGGACTTTTGCACGACATAGGCAAGGTACCTGACGACGAACCGGAATTGCCGCACGCCGTATTAGGCATGAAACTTTGTGAGAAATATAAGGAAAAACCGGATATCTGCAACGCCGTAGGAGCGCACCACGACGAAATGGAGATGCAAACCATGATCGCACCGATCGTACAGGTCTGCGACGCCATATCCGGCGCACGTCCGGGCGCACGCCGCGAAATCGTCGAAGCATACATCAAACGCCTCAACGACCTCGAACAGCTGGCCATGTCCTATCCCGGCGTAATCAACACGTACGCCATACAGGCCGGCCGCGAGTTGCGCGTCATCGTCGGCGCCGACAAGATAAACGACAA
>JAITDQ010000198.1 GCA_031282485.1 Tannerella sp.
ATGCGGATTTGTATGAAATCACACTGAAGGAAGACACTCAAAGCCTGGAGGAAATCGTCGTTGTCGGCTACGGCACACAGAAAAAGGTGAATCTGACAGGCGCCGTCGTTTCCGTCAATATTGCAGAGATGTCGGAAAGCCGCCCGATTACAAATGTTTCGTCCGCACTTTACGGGACGGCTCCGGGCGTGTATGTCAATTCGGCGAACAACCGGCCTTCGAATGCGGGAAGCGCCGATATCCTCGTTCGCGGACAAGGGACTTTGAACAATTCATCGCCTTTAGTGATTGTCGATGGCGTGGAAAGTTCCATGAGCAGTGTGAACACGCAGGATATAGCCTCTATTTCCATTCTTAAAGACGCGTCCGCTTCCGCTATTTACGGCTCGCGGGCTGCGAACGGTGTCATCCTGATAACGACTAAGACCGGTTCAAAAGGCGCCATGAAGGTTGATTACAACGGCTATGTTTCGATTGAAACGTTGAACAAGCCGTTTGACCTTGTCTCGAATTATGCGGATTATATGGGCTACCTGAATGAAGGTCTGCTGAACAGCAACAAGCCGCGTCAATTTTCGGACGAAGTGATCGCCTTATGGAGAAGCCATGAGAATGACGCAAATAAATTAATCTATCCGAACACGGATATTTTTGACGTTTACGGAACGGGCGTCGCGCAGTCGCATAACCTGTCCGTATCGGGAGGATCGGAGCGGTTGACGTTCTTTTCCTCTTTCAATTATTTGAACAATCCCGGTATCCTTGAGAACACAGGATATGAGCGTTACTCGCTTCGTTCCAATCTCAACGCCGACTTAAAAGAATGGTTCAGTATCGGTACAAACATCAGCGGTTATACCAGTAACAGTCCTATCATAAGCGATCAGGTGGATGATTTCTACACCTACGCCATGTCAGGCGGGAATCCGGGTATACCTTTATTAGACGATCAGAACCGTTTGGGCATTAATGCCAATGGGGAAGACGATCCGCAAAATGCGACGAATAACCCCTACGATCGTTTAAGAAACCGGGTGGGCGATATCCGCAATTACAACCTCAAAGCGCGTTTATCCGGACTCTTGACGCCGTTTAACGGATTTTCCCTTCAGGCGTCTTATTCTTATGAGTTCTATAACCAGACAAAAACCAGTAAGCCGAATTTCGTCCCGATGTGGAACTTCCAGACGGGGGAACTGCATACCGACGGTAAGGGACGTACCAGTATCACGAATCGTGACGAAAAACGGTTCCGGTACCAGGGCGACGTTATTGCCCGTTACGAAAACCGGTTCGTGGAACAGAAACTGAGTTTCGGGATCATGGCCGGCGCCAGCCAAGAGCAGTTCCGCCGGCAGTATCATCAGTTCACGAAAATGGATCTGCTCGACCCGTCGTTGTGGGCTGTCAACGGAGCTATCGGCGAAACTTCGTCCGACGGGAACATGGTCGAATGGGCGATGCGTTCCGGGTTCGGACGTATCAATTTAGGTTGGGAAGACCGCTATCTGCTCGAAGCAAGTCTTCGTTACGACGGCTCTTCGCGTTTTCTGGGCAATAACCGCTGGGGAACGTTCCCGTCTTTTTCGGCAGCATGGCGTGTCTCGGAAGAGGCGTTTATGAAAGATGTCCAATGGCTGAATAACCTGAAGGTGCGGGCTTCTTACGGTTCACTCGGTAATAATTCGCTGGGAGAAGACAAAGACCTCGACGGCAATTATTCCGCCCTCTCGACGTATGCCCAGTCCAATTATGTATTGGGGAATAACGTAGTAATGGGACTGGCGCAAACAGCCCTTGCCAATGCATTGCTGCGCTGGGAGAAGACCAACAAGACCAACGTCGGACTGGACTTCAATATACTGAAGAACCGTTTAGGCGGTACGATTGATTATTTCTACCAGTACACGAACGATATTTTGATAGATTTACCTGCGCCGCTTGTTCACGGCAATGCTTCGCTCCCGCGCCAAAATGCAGCGGCGGTAAGCAATAAGGGAATTGAGGTGTCCATGACATGGAACGACCGCATAGGCAAGGATTTTTCGTACAATCTGGGCTTTAATATGACTTATATCAAGAACAATGTAGAGAAATTCAAAGGCAAAGAAAAATCGTTAAGCAGTGACCGCATGATTCTGGAAGGTTATCCGGTCAATACGCTCTATATCTTGGAGGTAGACAGGATTGTATCGAGCCAAGCCGATCTGGACTTCATCCAGTCAATGGCAGATAATGCGCCGGCCGGGAAGACCGTATTCCCGTACGGGAAGCCGGCAATGGGAGACATACTGTATAAGGATACCAACGGGGACGGTTTGATTAATGATGACGACCGGGTGGCGGTCGGCCGCGGCAAGACGCCGGAATATACGTACGGATTTTCGCTGGGCGCTTCGTGGAAGGGGCTGGATTTTTCCGTCCTGCTGCAAGGCATTGCCGGGCTTAAGGATTTGTTTTACACGAACCTGAACCGCTCGACCGTGCGTATGGGATATCAGCTGAACAAAGAAATCGTCGACGGCAGGTGGTACGAGGGCAGAACCACGCCGGCCAGATACCCGAGACTTTTGGATTACTCGGATACCCGGAACGACAGGATGTCGACAATGTGGGTGGCCGATAAAGACTATCTGAAGATAAGAAACATCCAGCTGGGTTACACCTTGCCGGCGTCGCTGACACACAGGTTTATGATTGACAGGCTGCGGTTTTACGGCAGTTTGGAAAACTTCTTTACATTCACAAAATGGAAAGGATATGACCCGGAAATTTCCGGCGTGACTTATCCCACCATGCGCGAAGCTGTATTCGGTATAAATGTATCCTTCTAAAATGTCTAATCTTTTTACAAAACAAGAGCTATGAAAAAAAATATATTGTTATTAATGCTTGCATCGCTGACAGGATTTACGGCATGCTATGATTTGGACAGAGCGCCATTCGACCAGCCGAGTTCCTCTACCTTCTGGAAAAACGAAGACCAGTGCGAACAGGGTCTAATGGGGATTTACGCTACATTTAAAAAAGATGACCTGTTCGGAAAACAGTTCCTCCTTGATATTAATTCGGACGTCGCCAGCGGTTACGACCAGTATGAGGCGTTGCAGCTGGGGACATGCACGCCCGCAACCGGCTTCCTGAACAGTAAATGGCAGAACGGCTACAATACCGTCCAAGCGGCTAACTTAGCCATCCGCAGTATTTCGGAAGCCCCCGATATCGACGCTACGACCCGCACGCGGCTTGTCGGCGAGGCAAAATTCCTGCGTGCACTGGCCTATTTCCACCTCATGGATTATTTCGGCGGATTGCCTTTGTATGATGAAAAAACCAATCTGGAAACGGACATAAACAGCCTCCTGCTGACAAGAAGTTCGCTCGAGGAGACACGCGCTTTTATCATCAAAGACTTGCAGGATGCGGCAGCCGCCGGCCTGCCCGATAAATGGCCGGCCGACAAATATGGCCGTGCGACCGGCAGTTCGGTTTACGCCCTGTTGGGAAAAGTCCGGCTCTACAATAAGGAGTACAACGAAGCGATCACGGCATTCGAACAGGTTTTGGACTCGAAATACGGCCACGCGCTGCATCCCGATTTCGCGGAACTGTTCAGCCCGTCGGGCAAAGGGTCTTCCGAAATGATTTTTTGTATCGTCAATTCGGGCGGCGTAGGACGGAATTACGGGATGCCTTTCGCTTTTTTTGCCGGTACAAGGAACAGCTTCGGGAGTTGCTGGAACAATACCGTTCCGTCGACGACGCTGGGCGAAATGTACGAATACAAAGACGGCCGCCCGTTCGACTGGGATGAACTCTTCCCCGGTTTCAACGCCAACACGGACGTTCGCGAGCGCGTCCTGCGCGTAACCGTAAACAACGCCGGTACGGCAATCCTGAACATGCCCGAAGAGGCGCAAAAGGTGAAGGATATGTACGAACAGCGCGACCCCCGCTTTGCCGCCACCGTTATTGCACCGTATATGATTTATAAGGGCTGGTACTCGAATGCGCCGAAAGACATGCTGTTCGTTTTTGCCAAAAATGAAAGCGGAGGTATCATGAACCTGAACGAAGCAAACGGCTTTATGCGTAATAACCGCGGAGGATGGGAAACGTATTTCTGGAAGAAATTCATACCCGAATATAACTGGGATGGCGCCATAACCGACCGCGCCCATACGCCGGTCAACTATCCGGTCATCCGTTTGGCGGATGTTTACCTCATGCTGGCGGAATGTTATAACGAAACAGGCGACCGGGTGAAGGCCGTTGAATACATCAACCGGGTACGTGCCCGTGCCGGTGTGGCCGCGATAAACAGCGGGCCGGATTACTTGGCGGCGCAGACAAAAGACGAAGTTTTCCGGCGTATCTTCCGCGAAAGAGCTTTCGAGCTTGCCAACGAAGGCCTCCGCGACAGCGACCTGCGGCGTTGGCGACTTTCTCATCAGCTGTTAAACAAAGATGATTACGGCATAACGGGAAAACGTCTGTTCACCCGCGTATTCAAGGAAAACCGGGATTACCTGTGGCCTGTACCGGCCGACGAAATAGACCGGAATAAAAAACTGGATCAAAATCCGGGCTGGTAAAAACAATATGGAGACGGGAAGGGCAGGGCAGGAGTTTGGCAAACTGCCCTTCTTTTTTCCTGTTAACATGCAATAAAGTTATGAATAAGTTTTCTATACTGTTGATTTTTTCTGTCATCCTGTTGGCCTGTGCGGTTTCGACGAAGGATGAACAGCCGGATTTTGTTTCGGAAAACAGTACGTTTGCACGGCAGCAGATCGGCGGGGCGATTGATGTGATTGAACGGAGCGGCAGGGTGTTGAACCCGGTGAAGCTGAATGTCGACGGAACGGTGTATTATTGCGACTATACCGACTGGCGGAGCGGTTTTTTCCCCGGCTCGGTGTGGTACCTGTACGAACTTACCGGCGATCCGTCCCTACTTCCGCTTGCGGAAAAATATACCCGGGCGATAAAGGAAGCGCAGCATCTGACGTGGCATCACGACACGGGATTCATTATCGGCTGCAGCTTCGGAAATGCGCAACGGCTCACCCCCCGCCCGGAATACAGGGCGGTGATCGTACAGGCTGCCCGTTCGCTGGCTACCCGTTTCCGCGAAGCGCCGGGCGTCATTCAGTCGTGGAATACGGATCGCGGCTGGCAGGCCGAACGCGGCTGGGAATGTCCGGTGATCATCGACAACATGATGAACCTTGAGCTGCTCTTCGAGGCAACACGGTTTACCGGCGATTCCACGTTCCATAAAATTGCGGTTTCGCACGCAGACCGTACCTTGCAGGAAGGTTTCCATCCCGACGGCAGCTGTTATCACGTGATTGATTACAGCCTGAGCGACGGCGCTGTCCGCCACCGCCACACGGCGCAGGGCTATTCGCACGAATCGGCTTGGAGCCGCGGCCAAGCCTGGGCTATTTATGGCTACACGGTATGCTTCCGCATGACGGGCGACCGGAAATATCTCGACCGGGCGATAAAGACGTTCTGTTTCATGCGCGACCACCCTCGTATGCCAGCAGATAAAATCCCCTACTGGGACATGGATGCGCCCGGCATACCGGACGAACCGCGCGACGCCTCTTCGGCAGCCTGCATCGCCGCCGCACTGTACGAGATAAGTACAACGGACGTCCCGGATGCGGAATCTTACACCGCCTATGCGGACAGCATCATGACGTCGCTCGCCTCGCCTGCCTACCGCGCCGAGCCGGGTACAAACGGCCATTTCCTCCTGAAACATTCGGTCGGAAGCATCCCTCACAATTCGGAAATCGACGTGCCGCTCAATTATGCCGATTACTATTTCCTTGAAGCGCTAAAACGGAAGAAGGAAAAGAATGTATGAGTTTTTGACTTTCTGCCGATAGCAGAAATTAATTTTCTTTTGTCGAAATTCAATTATTACCGTTATATTTGCAAATTATTTTGTAATTGTTCAATAATTCATCCGGATGAAATATTTCATACGAATAAAAAATTTTAAAGGCAGTATGGCGCTTGCAGTTTGTTTTCTTCATCGTCTTTGGCGTGAACAGTGTTTTTATGCTTGTTTCTTATTAAGCGGTACGGTTTGTGCCCTGCTGATAGCCGGATGCAAAGATAAGGAAATTGTTATTGACGAAGACAGTCTCCCTGTGAAAAATGCCAATGAGACGGTAAATCCATATACCGGCTATTTCCGGTATGGTTCCAATATGGGATACGTGAACGGGAACTGGTTGGATCAGGATGTAGCCGATGTGCTGGTCGGCTCTCAGGAAAAGAATCTGGAAGGCGTAGGTGTCAACAGCCTGCGACCGGCATTGCCGGAATCTTTTCTGGAAGACTGGAGCTACGACATACGGACTGATGCTTTTGAATATTATGAGCATATAGGCGCCGTGCACAACGTGGTCTTCATTGGAGACAGCCCCAGCGACCAACATCGCGACGAAACCGTGTATTCTTCCGGCACGCCCTCCGAATCATTCAAGAACCTGTACGAACCGGTCTGGGACAACGGAGAAAACGGAACGCCGGTGAACGACAATAACTTTTACGCCCTGTATGTCTATAAAACGGTGCAGGAGTACGGCAAAAACGTCAAATTCTGGGAAATAAAAAACGAACCCGATTTCACGTATGGCGTGGCGGAGACCGACGGGTGGTGGAACCGTGACCCCGAACCGCGATTGCTGGAGAACTGGCACGCGCCCGTCCAGCATTATGTGCGTCTGCTGCGCGTGTCTTACGAAGTCATCAAGCATGTTGACCCCGACGCATTCGTATGCGTGGGCGGTATCGGATATGCAAGTTTTCTGGATGCCGTGCTGCGCAACACCGACAATCCGGACGGCGGTAAGGTGACGCCGGAATATCCCTGCGGCGGCGGCGCATGGTTCGACTGTCTGAGTTTTCA
>JAITDQ010000269.1 GCA_031282485.1 Tannerella sp.
TGTTCCGTTTCGAGCAGTACCTGACGGCAGGCGCCGCACGGGGAAACGGTTCCCCGTATCACGCCGTCTTCCGTAACGGCAACAACAGCCATTGCTGCGACCGGTATACCGGGGCACGAAGCGCCTGCATAAAATAAAGCCACACGTTCCGCGCACAATCCCGAAGGATAGGCAACATTCTCCTGGTTATTCCCTTCCACGACAGTCCCGTTGTCCAATAACACCGCCGCGCCTACCTTATACTGCGAATAAGGCGCATAAGCCCGTTTCGCCGCACGAACGGCAGCCGCACGCAAACGATCGTCCACCGTCGACAGTTCCTCCGTTTTCAGCCTCCTCGCCGTCAATTCAATTTTATATTCTTCCATACATTAATTATTATATCAAAGCGTACAAATATAACTCATTCATTCGATTTTTTATACGTTATATTCATTTTCTTACACATAAACAATGTTTTTTCATTTGTAAGCCGTATATTTGCAGCCGTTTTTAAACATCAACGAATAAAAAAATATTATTAGGCAACCATGCGTCCGGTTGGAAATTAAGGAAATCCGCGCATGTAAATATTTATACAACAGTAAAAACATGAATAAATATATACGTTTATCATCCTTGTGTTTTTTGTTTACATTATGTATTTTTCAGGCACACGGTGATAAGAAAACAAAAAGTCCGGCATACGAAGCATATATTGAAAAATATAAAATATTAGCCGTCAAGCAACAAAAAGAATACAAGATACCTGCAAGTATCATTCTGGCGCAGGGACTTTTGGAATCGGCGGCAGGCAGCAGCCGTCTTGCACGCTTGGGAAACAATCATTTCGGCATAAAATGTAAGGACGAATGGCGCGGCGGGCGCATGTATCACGACGATGATGCAAAAGACGAATGTTTCCGGACATACAAATCCGTCGAAGAATCGTATACCGACCATTCGCTGTTTCTCGCAAAAAGGAAATATTACGTATCCCTCTTCGACCTCAACATACACGATTACAAAGGTTGGGCATACGGCCTGCAACAGTGCGGCTATGCCACCGACAAATCATACGGCGCGAAACTCGTCAATATCATCGAAACTTACGAACTGTACAAGTATGACAAAGCCATGATCATAGAAAGAACTCCGGTGATAGACGATATTTATGAAATAAAGATAAATGCCCCGGGATACAACGGGAAACACCCGTCAGCGGTCAACTGGAGGCGCAGGATTCTCGAAACAAACGAAATTCATTATATAGAAGCGCAGGAAAACGATACCTACGAATTTATTGCGTACGACACCCGCATGAGCCTGAAAAGGTTATTGAAATATAATGATACAACGTCAGAACAAAAACTGAAAAAGGGAGACCGAATCTATCTTCAGGCAAAAAGAAAATATGCAAGCAAAAAAGACAACCCCATTCACGTCGTCAAAGACGGGGAATCCCTGCACAGCATATCGCAACTGTACGGCATGAAGCTGAAATCTATCTACAGGCTTAATAAAATAAAGGACAGCTACACCCCCAAACCGGGAGATACGCTTAAAGTCCATAAATAACCCGAAAAATGAGCGACCGGAGATACGACATGCGAGGCGTAAGCGCATCAAAAGAAGATGTACACAACGCGATAAAAAACATCGACAAAGGCCTTTACCCAAAGGCGTTCTGCAAGATCATTCCCGACATACTGGGAGGCGATCCCGCATACTGCAACATCATGCATGCCGACGGCGCAGGCACCAAATCATCCCTGGCCTACATCTACTGGCGCGAAACCGGCGATCTGTCCGTATGGAAAGGCATCGCACAGGATGCCCTGATCATGAACATCGACGACCTGCTCTGTGTCGGCGCCACCGACAACATACTCGTCTCGAGCACGATAGGCCGGAATAAAATGCTCATACCGGGAGAAGTCATATCGGCCATTATAAACGGCACGGACGAACTGCTGTCGGAACTGCGCGATATGGGCATAGGAGTATATGTAACCGGAGGCGAAACGGCCGATGTGGGCGACTTAGTCAGAACCATTATCGTCGACAGCACCGTGACCTGCCGCATGAAACGCAGCGACGTCATAGACAATGCCAACATCCGCGCCGGGGATGTGATAGTCGGGTTAGCATCATACGGGCAGGCGACATACGAGAAATCCTACAACGGAGGAATGGGAAGCAATGGCCTGACATCCGCGCGACACGATGTCTTTGCCAAATATCTGGCAGCGAAATACCCGGAAAGCTTCGACGCCTCCGTACCCGGAGATTTAGTCTATTCCGGCCGTCTTAAACTGACAGACCGCGTTACGGACGTACCCGTCGACGCCGGGAAACTGGTATTATCCCCTACCCGCACATACGCCCCCGTCGTGAAAAAAATATTAGACCGTATGCCGGCCTGCATTCACGGGATGATACACTGTTCCGGCGGCGCGCAAACTAAAATACTGCATTTCGTCGACAATCTCCGTGTGATAAAAGACAATCTGTTCCCCCTCCCGCCGCTTTTCAGGACAATACAGGAACAAAGCGGAACCGGCTGGCCGGAAATGTATAAAGTCTTCAACATGGGGCACCGTTTCGAAATCTGCCTCGAAGAAAAACATGCCGGGGAAATAATGGAAATAAGCAAATCCTTCGGCATCGACGCCAGGATTGTAGGACATGTGGAAGCCTGTGACGGAAAAGAGCTGATCATAAAAAGCGAATTTGGAGAATTTTATTATTATTAAACCATGCCTGATAATAACGACATATTGCAAAAACTTGACGGCTTGGCCGGACGTTTTGAGGAAGTATCCACCCTCATCACCGATCCGTCGGTTATCACCGACCGGAAACGGTACGTACGCCTCACAAAAGAATATAAAGAGCTTGAACGGCTGACGGAGGCACGCAGGAAATATGTCCTGACACTGGAAAACATTGAGGAAGCAAAGGCGATTCTTGCTTCGGAACAGGACGCGGAGATGCGCAAAATGGCAAGCGAGGAACTGGACGCCGGCCAGCAACGCCTGCCCGAAATAGAAGAAGAAATCAAACTGCTGCTCATCCCGGCCGACCCGGAAGACGGGAAAAACGCAATCGTCGAAATACGCGGCGGCACAGGCGGCGACGAAGCTGCAATCTTTGCCGGCGACCTGTTCCGCATGTACTCCAAATACTGCGAAATAAAAGGCTGGACAACGAATCTGTCGAGTTATAGCGAAGGCGCCTCCGGCGGGTTCAAGGAAATAATATTCACCGTAACCGGCGACAACGTGTACGGTACGTTAAAATACGAATCCGGCGTTCACCGCGTCCAGCGTGTTCCGCAAACCGAAACGCAGGGACGCGTACATACCTCGGCTGCAACGGTTGCCGTATTGCCCGAAGCCGACGAGTTTGACGTCGAGATCAACGAAGGCGAAATCAAGTGGGACACATTCCGTTCGAGCGGCGCCGGCGGACAGAATGTAAACAAAGTGGAATCCGGCGTCCGCCTGCGGTACATGTGGAAAAACCCGAACACAGGCGTTGTCGAAGAAATCCTCATCGAATGTACGGAAACGCGCGACCAGCCCAAAAACAAGGAAAGGGCGTTAAGCCGCCTGCGCTCGTTCATATATGATAAGGAACACCAGAAATATATCGACGATATCGCGTCCCGGCGCAAGACCATGGTGTCAACCGGCGACCGCTCGGCGAAAATACGCACCTACAATTATCCGCAGGGACGCATTACCGATCATCGCATCAATTACACGATATACAATCTGGCCGCCTTCATGAACGGCGACATACAGGATTGCATCGATCATCTGATTGTCGCCGAAAATGCGGAACGGATAAAGGATAACGAATTATGACAACAGACAAAACTGTAAACCATGAACCATAAACTGTGAACTATGAACAGAAACGAACTTATAACAAATATCAAACGTAAAAAATCATTCTTGTGTATAGGACTGGATACGGATATAAAGAAAATACCGCAACACCTGCTGAAAGAAGAAGATCCCGTTTTTGCCTTCAACAAGGCGATTATTGATGCTACGGCAAATGACTGTATAGCTTACAAACCGAATCTTGCATTCTACGAATCCGGAGGATTAAAAGGCTGGATATCTCTTGAAAAAACGGTAAAATACATACGGGCGAACTATCCCGACCAGTTTCTCATAGCAGATGCCAAACGGGGCGACATCGGCAACACATCGGCCATGTACGCCCGGACGTTCTTCGAAGAACTGGATTTCGACGCACTCACCGTAGCCCCTTATATGGGCGAAGACAGCGTAACCCCGTTCCTCAGCTATGAGGGCAAATGGGTCATCCTCCTCGCCCTTACATCGAACAAAGGGTCTTATGATTTTCAGCTGACCGAAGACGGTGAAAAGGAACGCCTGTTTGAGAAAGTATTACGCATTTCGCAAAAATGGGGTAACGACGAAAATATGATGTACGTTGTCGGCGCCACACAGGGCAAAATGTTTGAAGACATACGCAACGCAGCGCCCGGCCATTTCCTGCTCGTACCCGGAATAGGCGCACAGGGAGGCTCCCTCGACGAGGTGTGCCGGTACGGGATGAACGACGCCTGCGGACTTATCGTCAATTCGTCGCGCGCTATCCTGTATGCCGGCAAAACGGAAGATTTTGCCGAAAAGGCCGGAATGGAAGCAAATTCCGTCCGGAAAGAAATGGAATATCACTTGTCTGCAAAAGGAATTTTATAGTCAAAAGAGGAAATGTTTCATATAATTTTTTAGCAATTCATTTTTTTACTAACTTTGTGGGCTGATAAGTGCTTGAAAGCAAAAGTAAGGTAGAATTGTAGTAGTTTTGCAACGGAAATTCAAAAACAATAAAAAAATGGAGTTTACAGCTCAACAGATTGCTGATTTTTTAAAAGGTAGTGTAGTAGGTGACCCGGCTACAAAAGTTAATAATTTTTCCAGGATAGAAGAAGGATTGCCCGGAACGATTACATTTCTTGCAAATCCGAAATATGAACATTTCATATATGAAACGAAAGCAAGTATTGTGCTGGTAAACCGGGACTACACCCCGTCCTCGACCATTGAGCCTACTTTAATAAAAGTAGCGAATGCATACGCTTCGCTGGCAATGTTGCTGAACCTGGTCGAACAGACAAAAAGCAGGAAGCACGGCATCGACCCTTCTGCGTTCATCGCCGAAACGGCCTCTACCGGCGAAAACTGTTACATCGGAACGTTTGCGTACATCGGCGAAAATACGGTGACGGGAAATAACTGTCTGATTTATCCTCATGCGTACATAGGCGATAATGTCAGAATCGGCGATAATACGATTGTTTATCCCCATGTTACTGTCTACGAAGGATGCATCATCGGCAGCAACTGCATCATTCATGCCGGCGCGGTAATCGGGGCGGACGGCTTCGGATTTGCACCGGAGGACGGGGAATTTAAAAAAATCGCCCAGATCGGAAATGTTATACTCGAAGATAACGTGGAAATAGGCGCAAACACAACGGTCGACCGTGCGGTTATGGGATCTACGATTATACACCAGGGCGTGAAATTAGACAATCTTATCCAGATAGCTCACAATGTGGAGATCGGCAAGAATACGGTAATGGCTTCGCAAGTCGGCATTGCAGGGTCTACGAAAATCGGTGCCAACTGTATGCTCGGCGGTCAGGTCGGAATAAGCGGACACCTTACGATAGGCGATAACGCACAGTTCGGCGCACAGTCGGGTATAATAAGCAACATAAAAGCGAACGCCCGGCTCATGGGTACGCCGCCCATACCGTTAAGGAACTACATGCGCTCAAGTATTATTTTCGAAAAATTACCGGAAATATACCGGACTCTTGACCGGTTACAGAAAGAAGTGGAAGAATTGAAAAAAAACAAACAATAACGATATGCAAAAACAGAAAACATTAGCTTCCGAATTTTCCTTAAAAGGCAAAGGGCTTCATACCGGACTTAACATAAACGTCACGTTTAAGCCCGCCCCCGAAAATCACGGATATAAAATAAAACGCATCGACTTGGACGGACAGCCCGTCATTGACGCTTCGGCCGAAAATGTAACAAACACACAAAGAGGAACGGTACTGTCGAGAGGAGACGTACAGGTAAGTACCGTAGAACATGCACTTGCCGCCCTGTATGCGTGGGGTATCGACAACTGCCTCATCGAAGTGGACGCGCCCGAAATTCCTATCCTCGACGGCAGCGCACGTTTCTTCTCCGAAAACATCGAAAAGGCCGGCATTACGGAACAAAACGCTCCAAAAGACTTTTATATCGTACGACACAAGATCGAGGTAAAAGATGAAAAATCAGGGTCTTCGCTCATCATATTGCCTGACGACAAATTCAGCATCAACGTGCTGATTGAATTTGATTCCCCCGTATTGTCCAATCAATACGCCTCGCTGACAGACCTGAAGGACTTTCCGGAAAAAATCGCGTCGTCAAGGACATTTGTTTTCGTTCGCGAAATAGAAATGCTGCTGCAAAACAACCTGATAAAAGGCGGTGATTTGGATAATGCGATCGTGATCTACGACAAAAAAATGGAACAGACCGATATGAACCGTATCGCCGACACGTTAGGCCTGCCGCATGTGAATGTCAAAGAATTCGGCTATGTGAACGATAAACCCCTCGTTTTCCCGAATGAGCCGGCAAGACACAAGCTGATAGACGTAATCGGAGACCTTGCGCTCATCGGAAAACCCATAAAAGGACATGTCATTGCTACGCGTCCGGGACATAAAATCAATAACCAGCTTGCACGTTTGATACGTAAAGACATAAAAATAAACGACATCCAGTCGCCGATATACAACATTGCCGAAAACCCGGTCATGGACATCAACCGCATCTGCGAGCTGTTGCCTCACCGCTTTCCTTTCCTGCTTGTCGACAAGATTATTGAAATAGGAGGAGATTACATTGTCGGCATTAAAAATGTCACGGTGAACGAACCGTTCTTCCAGGGACATTTCCCGCAGGAGCCTGTCATGCCCGGCGTACTGCTCGTAGAATCAATGGCGCAGACCGGAGGCTTGCTGGTACTTAACTCCGTAGATGAACCGGAGCGCTATTCAACTTATTTCATGAAAATCGACGGAGTGAAATTCCGGCAGAAAGTCGTTCCGGGAGATACGCTCATTTTCCGGTTGCAACTTCTGGCTCCCATACGCCGGGGCATATCCACCATGAAAGGATATGTCTTTGTAGGGGAAAAAGTTGTCTGCGAAGCTGAATTTATGGCACAAATCATTAAAAACAAATAATAATATGCATTCACCATTAGCCGTTATCCACCAGGAAGCAAAGATAGGAAACAATGTTACGATTGACCCCTTTGCCGTAATTGAAAAAAATGTGGTCATAGGCGATAATTGCCACATTTTCCCACACACCACAATTTTAGACGGAGCCCGAATAGGTTCCGACTGTATGATTTACCCGGGCGCCGTCATCGCCGGAATCCCCCAAGACCTGAAATTCGCAGGAGAAGAATCTACCGCAGAAATAGGAAATCATACGACAATACGTGAATGTGTCACCGTGAACCGGGGAACCGCATCAAAAGGCAAAACCGTAGTAGGCAACAACTGCCTCATCATGGCTTACGCACACGTTGCACACGATTGCGTAATCGACGATCACGTAATCATAGGAAACGCCTCCCAGCTGGCCGGCGAAGTCGAGGTTGATAATTATGCAATCATAAGCGGCGGCTCCCTGATACATCAGTTCACCCGTATATCGAAACATGCGATGTTACAGGGTGGCTCGCGCGTCGGCAAGGATATTCCTCCCTACACGCTGATTGGCCGCGAACCGATAGCTTACTGCGGTATCAACATCGTCGGGCTGCACCGGCGCGGTTTCACAAAAGGCCAGATATTCCTCATCCAGGATATTTACCGTACATTATACACGCGCGGACTTAACAATACGGAAGCCCTCAATGCCATAGAAACGGAATATGAGCCAAGCGAGGAACGCGACCTCATCCTTAACTTTATAAAATCATCAAAAAGAGGCATTGTCAGAGGTTCGATAGACGATTAAAAAAATAACGGCATATTTCTTTTGCCATATCGTTTTTTTTTCACACATTTGCACGTCATCTTAATTAACAGAAACAATTATGGTATACAAATTTTTATTATTATCCGACGAAGTGGACAATTTCAAAAGAGAAATACAGATAAGTTCACAGGCTACGTTCTTTGACCTTCATAACGAGATTCTTAAATCGACCGGATATGAAGAAAAACAAATGTACTCGTTTTTTATCTGCGGGAATGACTGGAGTAAACATACCGAAGTCACGCTGATAGAAATGGACACGTCTTCGGAAGAAGACAGTTATATAATGGACCGGACGCTTCTGGAAGATTTGCTCGAAGAAGAACATCAGAAACTTCTTTACGTATTCGACCCGTTGACGGAACGCGTCTTTTTTATCGAACTTCGTGAAATAATCACGGGAAAAGACCTGAAAAAACCCGTATGCAGTAAATCCGTCGGAGAACCGCCGAAACAATTTATCGATTTTGATATCGTGAGCAACGACATCAGTACCGATCTGGGAGAAAACTTCTACGGGGACGACGAATTTGATGAGGAGGATCTCGCAGGTCTGGACGAAGATACGTTTGAGAACCGCCTGACGGACGAACGATTCTAAATGAAAATACGCGTCGTTGTTTCACGTTCGTTACAGAAAGCGTTTTCGAACCTTTGAACGGAATTCCGAATGAAGATATTATTTGTTTTACTCGGACCAACGGGCGTCGGAAAAACAGCGTTAAGCATCAGCATTGCCCGCCATACGGGAAGTCCCGTCATATCGGCAGACTCGCGCCAGATATATAAGGAATTACCCATAGGTACGGCAGCTCCCGGGGAAAATTATGTGAACCTCGTCAAGCATTATTTCGTCGCCACACATACGATCTCCGACTATTACAGTGCAAGTATTTTTGAAGAAGAAGCGGTTTCCCTGATCAACAAACTTCACGAATCACAACCTTTCCTGCTGCTTTGCGGCGGTTCGATGATGTATATCGACGCCGTGTGTAAAGGTATTGACGAAATGCCGACCGTGACGCCCGAAATACGCAACACCTTATGGGAACAATTCGACAGGGAAGGACTTGCCCCGATACTCGAAGAATTAAAGGCGTCAGACCCCGTCCACTACGACAAAGTCGACCGCATGAATCACCGGCGTGTTATCCATGCGGTTGAAATATGCAGAATGACCGGCAAACCGTATTCTTCATTCCGTACACAACGGGTAAAAGAACGCCCTTTCCGGATTTGCAAAATCGGACTTGCACGCGAACGGACGGAACTGTTCGAGCGCATAAACAGACGCGTTGACGATATGATCGTCAACGGTTTCATCGAAGAAGCGCGGAGCGTTTACCCGATGCGCAACCTGAACGCACTCAATACCGTAGGATACAAAGAACTGTTTTTGTACTTCGACGGGATATATACGCTCGACGAAGCCGTGGAAAAAATAAAACGTAACACGCGCATCTATGCCCGCAAACAAATGACATGGTTCCGGCGCGATCCCGAAATACAGTGGTTTAACCCTGATAATGAAAAACATATCCTGTCATATATTGACCGTATATGTAACGCCGCACCGTGATTTATGTTTTTTTAATATATTAGTTTGAGTTTTTCCTCTATCTTTACACGGAAAAAATATTTGTAATTTATTGCAACTAATGATACAAAAGCTTGTTAAAACATTTCTCGCATTTTTATTTATGTCGATATGTTTCCCCGGATATGCCCAAAGCCTTGACCAGGCGAAGATTTTATATAACGAAGGCAAATATGAGGAAGCAAAACCCGTTTTTGAAAAACTTGTCAGGCAATCGCCGAACAATTCTTCATATAATCAATGGTACGGCGTATGTTGCTATGAAACCGGCGACTTGGAAAAGGCGGAAAAACATCTGCTTGTTGCCAACAAACGCAACGTGATGGAATCTTACCGTTACCTTGCCGGCCTCTACATGGGCATGTACCGTTTCGATAAAGCAATCGAAATGTGGGAAGGATATATCGACCTGCAGAAAAAGAAAAAAGAAGATATTAAGGATTCGGAAACAAAACTGGAACAGGCGCGAAACCTGTACCGCATGCAGGAAAAAACAGAAGACATACAAGTTATAGACAGCATTATCGTAAGTAAGGAAATGTTTCTTAATGCATACAGCCTGAGCGAAGAATGTGGCAACATCATGTATTATGACGAATTTTTCAAAAACCCGCAGCCTGTTTCATCCGTTGTTTACCAAAATCAGAAAGGAGACAAAATCTATTATGCACGCCCGTCGGAATACGGCGTTTATACGCTTTATTCCCAAAATAAACTGCTTGATGCCTGGGGCGATGAGAAAATTCTCCTGACGGACAATTCGAACGATAACAACTACCCGTTCGTGCTGTCCGACGGCATTACGGTGTATTTTTCGTCAAAAGGTAACGGCTCTATCGGCGGCTACGACATTTTTGTCACACGTTACAATACGAATACCAATTCATATCTGGCGCCCGAACAAATGGGTATGCCGTTCAACTCTCCGGCGAATGACTATATGATGATACTTGATGAAACGAAAGGTCTGGGGTGGTTTGTCTCCGACCGGAACCAGCCGGAAGATAAAGTCTGCGTGTATCTTTTCATACCCGATCCGTCACGCAAACGTATTGAAAATATTGAAGAACCCGACGTATTAATCAGACGCGCCTCGCTGACGTCCATAAAAGATACATGGAAAGAAAACGCCAATTATTCGGATCTGATAACCCTTGCTCATAAAGACCTGACAACAAAGGAAAAAAAGGCAGAACGCGATTTCGTTTTTATCGTAAACGACAAGACAACATATTACACGCTGAATGAAATAAAAAGCCATGAAGCTAAAGAGCTTTATTCGGAAGTAATCAAGTTAAGCAAACAAATAGAATCTTTAAAAAATAAATTGGACGAGACACGCGATTCTTATTCCAAAGGTAATGCCTCCGTGCGTGAACAGCTGAACCCGACTATATTGCAGGCGGAAAACCAGCTCTACCGGCTCATGGAAAATGCCCGGATACAGGAGAAGAAGGCGCGTAATGCGGAAAATCGTCAAATCGGCTTTAAGTACTAAAAACATAAAAACATCATCTTATGGTAACAGATATAATAATTATTGTTTTCCTGATGGCCGCAGCCATATTTCTGCTTCTGGCGGAGATCTTCCTGCTGCCGGGAATAACGATTGCAGGTATCGGAGGCATATTGTTCGCGATTGGGGGAATCATCTATGCGTATTCCGTAAATACATTGACGGGAAACATCACAACGGTATCATCCGTTTTCATTTTCGGAGGTATTTTCTTCCGGCTGCTGCGGAGAGATTCCTTCAGCCACGTGTCCCTTAAAACGGATATCGCCTCTACCGTATCATCTCCGAAAGACGAAAATCTGCATGTGGGAGACACGGGTATCACCCTGTCACGTCTTGCGCCCGTCGGGAAAGCCCGCTTTAACAATGTTACCGTCGAAGCCAAATCGGCCAACGAATTTATTGATGAAAATACACCGGTAGTCATAACCGGTATCGAAGGATTTAATGTAACGGTTGAAATTATAAACATTATTAATACTTAAAATTATGGATCTATTATTTCTTGTCACAGTCGCCATAGCGTTCGTACTGCTATGCATTTTCTTTTATTATGTGCCGTTCCTGTTATGGATTTCGGCAAAGGTATCCGGAGTAAACATCTCCCTTATCCAGCTGTTTCTGATGCGCATACGTAAAGTTCCGCCCGGCGTCATCACACGCGCCATGATCGAAGCGCACAAGGCCGGACTGAAAACACTAACCCGTGATGAACTGGAAGCTCACTATCTCGCGGGAGGACATGTCGAACGGGTTGTTCACGCACTCGTCTCGGCGTCAAAAGCGAACATAGACCTCTCGTTCCAAATGGCAACGGCGATCGACCTTGCCGGACGTGACGTTTTTCAGGCCGTACAGATGTCCGTAAACCCGAAAGTGATTGACACGCCACCGGTTGCCGCCGTTGCAAAAGACGGTATTCAGCTGATAGCCAAAGCGCGTGTTACCGTACGCGCCAATATCAAACAATTAGTCGGAGGAGCGGGCGAAGAAACCATCCTTGCCCGTGTAGGCGAAGGTATCGTATCGTCCATAGGCTCTTCGGGAAGCCACAAAAGCGTACTGGAAAACCCGGATTCCATATCAAAACTTGTGCTGCGTAAAGGTCTCGACGCCGGTACTGCTTTCGAAATCCTGTCCATTGATATTGCAGACATAGACATAGGTAAGAATATCGGCGCCGTACTGCAAATGGATCAGGCTCAAGCCGACAAGAACATCGCTCAGGCAAAAGCCGAGGAACGCCGCGCCATGGCCGTAGCAACCGAACAGGAAATGAAAGCAAAAGCACAGGAAGCCCGTGCAAAAGTTATCGAAGCGGAAGCCGAAATACCGAAAGCAATGGCCGAAGCATTCCGTACCGGAAATCTCGGCATCATGGATTATTATCGTATGAAAAATATTGAAGCGGACACTTCCATGCGCGACGCTATCTCAAAACCGTCCTCCGGAAACCAAAACAAGCCGCTGAATGGATGAAATATAGTGGTTAATAAAAGTATGATGCGCATCGGAAAGTCGGAACTTATCATAAATGACGACGGAAGTATATTTCATCTTCATTTAAAACCGGAACAGCTTGCCGATCGCATCATCCTTTGCGGCGATCCGGAGCGCGTATCTATGATTGCCGCCCGTTTCGACGCAACGGAATGTGAAGTATCAAACCGCGAATTTCATACGATTACGGGAACATACCGGGGAAAACGCATCTCGGTCGTATCACACGGCATCGGATGCGATAACATAGACATCGTCATCAACGAACTTGATGCACTTGCCAATATAGATTTCGCATCCCGTACCGTCCGGCCGGAAATTCGTCAACTCACAATGGTGCGCATCGGAACATCGGGAGGTCTGCAACCGTTCACTCCCGTAGGAACATACGTAGCGGCGGAGAAATCAATCGGCTTCGACGGCGTCATATACTTTTACAAAGGCCATGAAACGATCCGCGACACGCTCTTAGAAGACGAACTCATACGTCAGCTCGACTGGAACATACCCGGCCTGCGCCCATATATCGTTTCTGCCGATGCCTCATTAACAGAACAAATAACCCAAGACGATATCATACGCGGAATGACAATCGCCGCCAACGGATTTTACGGCCCCCAGGGACGGGAACTGCGCCTCCCGCTTACCGATCCGGAACTGAACAGGAAAATAGAATCTTTCCGGTTTGAAAACAGGTGCATAACAAATTTCGAAATGGAAAGCTCCGCCTTAGCCGGACTTGCAACC
>JAITDQ010000011.1 GCA_031282485.1 Tannerella sp.
GGTATAAAATAGGCAATCTTACAGCAAAAAAACATCCGAGACATCCGCTATATGCTTCATACGTATCAGGAGTGAACGTTTTTGATATTGAAGAATATGTTAAGAAGTTATAAATGAATGTATCGACGGCAGAAGAGTATAAAACGACAAATTACGAAGGGGCTCCGGCATATCGTTTATCGCACAGGTGGCATTTGTACAGTATCGTAGTAACCTCTGCTCTGAACGACAAGTTTTACGAAACGTTGGACAACCGGATAGAAACAATTCGGGAACTGATAAAGCAAACCAGTCCGCAATATGTATCCCGTTTGGCGGTATATGCACGTGAACAGATGAATCTTCGTTCGATACCGTTAGTATTGGCGGTTGAGTTGTCCGGAGTTCATTCCGGCGATTCGCTGGTTGGTCGTCTGACATCACGAATCATTCAACGCGCTGACGAAATTACGGAGTTACTGGCATACTATCAGCAGTCTTACGGACATAAGACGAGTAAAAAACAATCCAAACGCACCGCTGTAAAAAAACTGAATCGTTTGTCGAAACAGTTACAGCACGGATTGAAGGAGGCATTCAATAAATTTGATGAATATCAGTTTGCCAAATACAATCATGATGCGGAAGTGAAACTGCGTGATGCTTTGTTTCTGGTTCATCCGGCGCCAAAGGATGAAAATCAACAGATTCTGTTCAATAAAATTGCCGGAAACAAACTGGAAACGCCATATACATGGGAAACAGAATTATCGGCTTTAGGACAAAAGAAATTCGCTTTCGAACAGGACAAAACTGCGGCTTTCGGCAACAAATGGGCAGAATTGATTGACAGCGAAAAACTCGGTTACATGGCTTTATTGCGGAATTTGCGAAACATTCTGAAAAATTGTATCTCGTCGAAACATATACGGAAAGTTTGCGAAACGCTGGCTTCGGAAGAGAGAATACTTAAATCGAAACTGTTACCATTCCGTTTTTTTGCAGCATATCGCGAACTGTCGAAGGCTGATTTGAGTGGCGGAACCTGGCAAATAATGGAAGCGCTGGAAAAAGCCGTTACGATTTCCGTCCGCAACATTGCAGGATTCGACGAATCGACGAATGTACTTATTGCCTGCGACGTTTCAGGGTCGATGCAACATCCTGTTTCGATGAGAGGCAAGATACAAAATTATGAAACAGGCTTGATGCTTGGAATGTTATTGAAATCGCGCTGTAGAAATGTTGTTACCGGAATTTTCGGCGACAAGTGGAAAATAATCAATTTACCCGACAGCGGCATTCTGTCCAATGTGGATACTTTACGTAAATATATGGACAAAGCAGGCTATTCCACCAATGGCTATTTAGTGTTGCAGGATTTGATAGACCGCCGGCAGGTGATGGATAAAATCATGATATTCTCCGACTGTCAATTGTGGGACAGCAGCGGACACAAAATATCCATGCGCCAGATGTGGCAGACATACAAAACCATAGCGCCAAACGCCAGATTATATTTGTTCGATTTGGCGGGTTACGGTACGACGCCGCTGAATATTGCCGCCAACGACGTGTATCTGATTGCAGGATGGTCGGATAAAATATTTGATATGCTGGATGCTATCGAAAATGGCGAAGATATCATGACGAAGATTGATAAAATAGAATTATAAAACATGTTCTTAGAATTTTGACAGTAAAAACATAAAAAGCAAGCGCCGTAGAAAAGAGTTACTTCATTTGGAGACAGCGGAACAGGTTCGATTCCTGACATCGAGTAAGAATTGATGTGGTGTATGGCGCACTCTGACAGTCTTTTTTCGACCATTGCCTTGCTTTTTTTTATTAAATAACTAAGCGACGAAAAATAAATCAGACATTGACAAATAATTTGTAACTGATTGCGTCATAGATTGGCGCAACGGTGTATTACTTTTGTGCCGGATTTCATTGATGCAGGTTCTTTGACATTTTGGTACAACATAAAACTGCAATCTGTGATTTACAACAATTTAATAAAAAACAAGAAGATTATGTACAGAAGAAAGAGAAAGAAATACAGATTTTCCGAAGGTCTTGCCGGCATTGAATTAAACGGCAAATGGGGATTTATTGATGAGACCGAAACAATTGTGATTCCTCCGAAATACGACAATGCAGAAGATTTTAACGAAGGTCTTGCTTGTGTAAAGTTGGACGGCAAATGGGGATTTATCGACAAGACCGGAGCCGAAGTCATTCCCTTGAAATATGACAAAATACGCGATTTTGCGATGGGAACCGACAACGCTCCCGTACTCGTGACATTAAACGGCAAATACGGTTATTTCGATAAGACCGGAGCCGAAATCACTCCATTGAAATACGACAGAGCAGAGGATTTTAACGACGGTCTCGCCAGTGTCGAATTAAACGGCAAATGGGGATTTATCGACAAGACCGGAGCCGAAGTCATTCCATTAAAGTACGACTGTGTGTACGGTAATTATGACGGTCCTGTCCGTGTGGAAATAAACGGCAAACATGGATTTATCGACCGTGCCGGAGTCGAAATCATTCCTCCGAAATACGACGATGTTGAGGATTTCAGTTACGGACGTGACTCACGCGCAAACGTACAGTTAAACGGCAAATGGGGACAAATTGACACGACCGGCGTCGAAATAATTCCTCCGAAATATGACGAAATATGTAATGAAAAAGATGTTATTCGTGTATGGTTAAATGGCAAATGTGGATTAATTGACTATTCAGGCGCCGAAATCGCTCCTTTGAAATACGATGATATAAGTATGTTTTGGGACGGGTTTGCCAATATGAAACGGAATGGTAAATACGGGTTTATCGACAAAAATGGCGTCGAAATCACTCCTCCGAAATACGATAATGCAAGCGAGGATACTTCTCCCGCACGTGCAGAGTTAAACGGCAAAGTCGGATTTGTCAACAGAACAGGCATAGTGATTCCAGTAAAGTACGATGACGCAGGATGTTTCTACGGCGATGTCACCTGGGTAAAAGTAAACGGCAAATATGGAGTGATTGACCGTGCCGGCACAATGGTTATCAGTCCGGAATATGACGATATAAATATTTGCCGGAGTCCTTATCATTTCGGCAATGCCCATATCATTGTAGAAACTGACGGAAAATTCGGGATACTCGACAAAACCGGAAAAATAATCATTCCTTTGAAATATGACTATATTGACATTTTTTTCGATGGTATTGCACCCGTAAAAATCAACGGAAAATGGGGTTTAATAGACTACAATTGCGTCGAAATCGTTCCTCCGGTATATGAAAAGATTGAAATGCGTCTGGACAATCCGGGCAATATTTTCAGAGTACAGTTAAACGGTAAATGCGGACTTATCAACAAGGACGGAGACGAAATTCTTCCTCCAAAGTACGATAAAATATTGTGGTATTCCAACAGTCAAGCCGAAGTGATTTTGAACGGAGAACAAATAATAATTGAAAAAAATTTGTAATTATGAAAAGTTATGTAACTTTGCAACTCGAAAAGTAGAAAGAAAATATATAAATAATTTAATAAA
>JAITDQ010000077.1 GCA_031282485.1 Tannerella sp.
CATCGTTCCGGCCTGGGAATGTCGATTGAAACGGACGCCCTGGTCATTATCGTATCGGAAGAAAGAGGCACCATTACCGTAGCGCACAACGGGAAATTAAACATCGACGCTTCGGCCGAGGACTTGCAGCTGATTCTTTCCGGCGAGAAAGATGTATGAAGCTCAATATAGAAATATACTGTTAAATATCATAAATTGCAAAGTGTACTTTGCAATTTTTATTATTTTTGTAGCGAGAATGAAATCCGAAACAAGAAAATTTACTACTAACTTATATAATATATTTGATAAATGGGCTTAATAGAAGACATTGTTGCACGCGCCAAAGCGAACAGGCAGCGCATTGTTCTTCCGGAAGGGACGGAAGAACGAACTTTAAAGGCTGCCGACCGTTTAGTCGCCGACGGCGTAGCAGATATTATTCTGCTTGGAAATGCAGGTGAAATTAATTCATTGGCGGAAAGTTTCGGGCTTAATAACATAGCCGGCGCTACGATTATCGATCCGAAGAATCATGAAAAAAAAGAGGCTTATGCCGAATTGCTGTTTCGGTTGCGTAAATCAAAAGGCCTGACGCCGGAGAAAGCGCTTCAATTAGTTGAAGACCCTTTATATTTGGCCTGTCTGATGATTAAGTCGGGCGATGCCGACGGTGAAATTGCCGGTGCGCAAAACACGACGGGAAATGTGCTTCGTCCCGCACTGCAGATTATTAAAACCGTTCCGGGCGTAACGAATGTGTCCGGCGCCTTTTTGATGATCCTCAAAGATAAGTCTTATGGCGAGAACGGTATCCTTGTGTTCGCCGATTGTGCGGTTCTGCCCAATCCTTCCGCTTCGGAACTTGCCCAGATTGCCGTGTCGACAGCGCAAACCGCCCGCGCACTGGTTGGCGTCGAGCCTCGTGTAGCCATGTTGAGCTTCTCGACGAAAGGAAGCGCATCGCACGAAATGGTAGACAAGGTTGTTGAAGCGACCGGACTGGTAAAAGAAATGGAGCCCGGTCTGCAGATCGACGGCGAGTTGCAGGCCGACGCCGCGATTGTGGAAAAAATCGCCGCTCAAAAAGCGCCGGGAAGTCCTGTTGCCGGTAAAGCCAATGTGCTTGTGTTCCCAACGCTTGAAGTCGGGAATATAAGCTATAAGTTAGTGCAGCGCCTCGCGGGAGCCGAGGCGATTGGCCCTGTTTTGCAGGGTATGGCAGCTCCCGTTAATGACCTCTCGCGCGGTTGCTCCGCAGATGATATCTACAAAATGGTAGCAATAGCATCCAATCAGGCGATTGCGCTTAAGAACGCGAAATGAGCATATTATTAATCAAAATTATATATAAGTGAAAACATTAGTATTAAATTGCGGCAGCAGTTCCATTAAATACAAACTCTTTGATATGACCTCGGGCGAGGTTATGGCGCAGGGAGGAATCGAACGGGTCGGAATGGGAGATTCTTTCCTTAAATTTACGGATCATAACGGCGAAAAAATTACACTCGAAAAAAGTATACCTAATCATGAAGAAGGAATAGCTTTTATCCTGAATATCCTTACCGACAGCCAATACGGCTGTATAAAAAGTTATAACGAGATCGATGCGGTAGGGCATCGCGTCGTTCACGGAGGAGAGAAATTTGCTTCGAGTGTGCTTATTACGCAGGAGGTTATTGATATGATTGTGGAATGTGTCGAATTTGCGCCGTTGCACAATCCGGCCAACCTTGAAGGAATAAAGGCCATTGACAAGATTTTGCCGGATACGCCCCAGGTGGGCGTGTTTGATACGGCTTTTCATCAGACGATGCCCGATTATGCCTACCTTTATGCGTTTCCCTATAATATATATGAACAGTATGGCGTGCGCCGTTACGGTTTTCACGGGACAAGCCACCGGTATGTTTCGCGTCGCGCCTGCGAGTTCCTTGGCGTCCCGTACGAACGGCAACGCATCATAACCGCGCATATAGGAAACGGCGGCTCGGTAACGGCCGTAAAAGACGGCAAATCAATCGACACCTCCATGGGAATGACGCCTTCGGAAGGCCTCATCATGGGAACACGCTGCGGTGATGTCGACGCCGGAGCCTTGCCTTATATTATGAAAAAAGAAAATCTGGATGCGGACGGCCTTTCCGATTTCTTGAACAAGAAGAGCGGGGTTGCGGGATTCACGGAAGTATCATCGGATATGCGCGATATCGAGCGTGAGATGTTTGCCGGAAATGCCCGGGCGATTCAGATTTTGAACATGTACAACTACCGGATAAAGAAATATGTAGGCGCATACGCGGCAGCCCTGGGCGGACTTGACGTTCTTGTCTTTACGGGAGGCGTCGGCGAAAATCAGTGGACGACCCGCGCCGAGGTCTGTAAAAATATGGAATATATGGGTCTCCTGTTTGATGAAGAAAAAAACAGAAATGCACGAGGCTGTGAAATCGTCCTCAGCAAGCCGGAAAGTAAGGTGAAAGTGCTGGTCGTCCCTACGGATGAGGAATATATGATAGCATACGATACACAGGTTATTTTGGAAAATAACAGCAAATAAATCCTCTCACAGCTTACAATCATAAAATGAGGATGAAAGTGGCTTCAGAATGGCTCTGGAGCTACTTTTTTTTTCAGGCGGGAATGATTTTTCATAATCGTCACAAAAAAAATACAAAAA
>JAITDQ010000118.1 GCA_031282485.1 Tannerella sp.
GATTTCCCCGAAAAATACCGTCCCGTCATCCGCCGTCTGCGTATGGCTGCCGAAAGCGAACAGATTCAGATAGAAATGGAAATGGAAGACGACTATCTGAAAGAGCTTCAGGACAAAGAACGGGAAATCGCTCAAAAAGAAAAAATCATTGAGGAACAGGAGAAAGCGCTCGAAGAAAAGGAGAAAGCACTTTCAAAACAGGGGAAGACGCTTTCAAAGCAGGGAAAGACCATTGAAAAGCAGGGGAAGACGCTCGAAAAGCAGGAGAAAGCGCTCGAAGAACAGGAGAAGGCGATTGAGGAAAAAGACAGGACGCTTGAAGAAAAGGAGAAAGCGATTGAAGAAAAAGACAAGGCGATTGAGGAAAAAGACAGGGCGATTGAGGAATTAAAAAAGCAACTGGCCGAAAAACGGAAATGAAATAAGTACGGCAAAGAACATTCCTGTTAAAATCCCCGAGGGGACATGAGAAAATGAGGGTTTTGCCGGTCGGTGTGACAATTTTTCATTCCATTATAGCTTATTTATCCCGTAACAATCCTTTTTCCTTGCTGTAACGGATCGTTTCATCAAGTCCTTTTCGCAGGTCATATACGGGCGTAAAACCCAGTTCGCGCCGTATCGGTTCCGCATCGCAAGTCCAGTTACGCTGTTTAAGAATATAATATTTATCCGTATTCAAAGTCATTGCCTTACCCGTAAGGTGCCCGAATATTTCGGAGAAAAAACAGGCGATATAACACATCCACAGGGGGATGCGGAGGCTTATTACAAAACGTTTATTCAACAGTTTTTTCACGATACGCACAAAATCGGCGTCCGTATAAACGTCTCCGTCCGCAACAAAATAGGATTTGTTTTTAACATTTTCGTTTTCAATCGCCATAAATGCGGCAACAACCAGATCTTTAACATAAATAAAAGTTATCTTCTGCGGTTTCATGCCGGCTTTCAAATCAAAACCGGACTTAATACTTTTTATTTCCATTAGATAATCCCTGTCTTCAGGCCCGTAAACCCCGGTTGGAAGGAGTATTATGTAGGGAAAATGGGGTTGAGCCTCGAGGAATAATTCGGCCTCGAGTTTGCTTTTGCCGTAAGCGGTATTCGGTTTCCGGTCATCATCTGTGCGTATCGGCCGGAACGAATCTTCATTCACCGGCCCGTAACTGCTCAGGCTACTCATCAACAGAAACTTGCGGGGTTTACAGCCGGCAGCGGCAAGCGCTTCTATCAATATTTGCGTATTAAAGGTATTCACTTTATAAAAATCCTTTTTTTCGAGCGCTTTTGTAATACCTGCATTGTGAATCACATAATCCCATACGCCTGCCGAATCCGCAAAAGCGCGCAACTGTTCGACAAGCGCGTCTTTGGAATCATAGTTCAAACAGATGATTCCGATCCGTTCATCCTGCAAATATTTACGGGAACTGCCTGCACGTATACCTGCCCATACCTCATAGCCCCGCCTCAAAGCCTCGTCGACAAGAAATCCTCCGATGAAACCGCTTGCGCCGGTGATTAATATGCGTTTCCGTTCAACCATGTAATCAATGTTTCTGAAGAACACGGTGGGGGAAATCCCCGTGACCGACAATCTCTATCGGACATGCATACGTTTTGCTTAGCCAATCGCCGGATATATCCGAGCCATAATGATAATGAAGCGTTTCGTTTACACACGCCACATTCTTTACCATGGTGAGCAACGTTCCCACATCATGCGAAACGAGCATCACGGCTGTCTTTTTATTGATCTCTCCGAGCAGTTCATAGAAACGGGATTCGAAATGCTTGTCAACATACGTATTCGGTTCATCCAGAATAAGAATTTGCGGTTCCGATACGACAGCGCGTGCAAGAAGCGCCCGCTGCAACTGCCCGCCCGAAAGTTCGCCAATGGCTCGCTTCGAAAACTGTTCCAGTCCCATTTGCGTGATAAGATTATGGACACGGCTTTTCTGCTCTGCCGAAAAATCGCGGAAACTTTTCTTTTCCCTTGCTAACCCGGAAGCAACGACTTCATACACGGATATGGGAAAACGCCTGTCAATCGGGTTGATCTGCGGCAGATAACCGATTTTTAAGGAAGAAACAGGCTTTCCGCAATCAAAGAAAGAAATGTTTCCCGCAACAGGTTTCATAAGTCCCAGAATAGCTTTCAGCAGTGTGGTTTTTCCTCCTCCGTTCGGCCCTGTTATCCCGAGAAAATCACCGTCCCAGACGTCAAGGTCGACATTTTTCAAAACAGGCTTTGTGTCATACACGACCGTGAGGTTCCTTATTTCAATCAGCTTTTCCATTTTTTTCCGTCAATGCCTTTGCAATTATTTTCATCTGTTCGTCCCATTGATAATCCAACGGATTAATTACGACCGTAACCGCGCCAATCTCACGGGCGACCTGTTCGGCATGTTTACGGTCAAATTCCATTTGCACAAATACAATCTTTACTTTTTCGGCCTTCGTTTCTTCAATCAGGTTCTTCAACAAAGCCGGCGACGGCTCTTTTCCTTCATTTTCAATACTGTACTGTTTCAATCCGAATTCGCCGGCAAAATACGTCAACGCCGGGTGATAAATCACAAAACTGCGACACGAAAGCGTCGCCAGCTGTTCATGCAAACAATTTTCCAGGGAATCCAGTTCGCCGGTCAATCGTTGATAATTTGATTTGTAATAATCATGATTTTCCTCGTCCAAAGCGGAAAGCGCCTTAAAGATGTTTTCGGACATCACTCTGGCTCCTTTAAAAGACATCCATATATGCGGGTCGCGCCCGCCATGAACGCTGCAATGGTGAAGTTCGGAGGTTTTCGATGTACGCGCATGATCGGACGCGGAATGTCCGCGACCGGTTTCCCCGTAAAAATCCATGCCTTCCGATAAATCAAACATATCCGTATCCGCATTATTTTCCCGTATGGATGCGACAAGGTTCTGTTCAAATCCGAGCTGACCGATATGGAAATAAGCCGCCCCTTTCCCTACTCTGACCATTTCACGGGGCGAGGGATCGTATGCTTCCGGGCTTTGTCCCACCGGAACGATTGAGAAAAACGCATAATTATCGCCGGCTATCTTTTCCGCAAAATAACGAAGCGGTTCAATCGTAACAGCTATTTCTTTTACGTCATTTTCCTTCCGGTTTTTATTTTTCACATCGCAACCCGTCACCGCAAACAGCAGCAACAAACACGCAACGGCCGCCCTGTTAAGCCATTTTCTCCCAAGGTAATGCACCGGATAGAGAACGGCCAGAAAACCTATCGAAATAACCGTAACGAAAACCGTTAACACATCCGTCCATTCAATCTCAACGGGATAAGCGTCAATAATAAAAGTCCCGGACGTATCGCCCAGAGAAATCAGTCCGAAACGTTTCTGCAGCAGGCATAATAAAATGCCTGTGACCACTCCTATGATTGCCCCCAAAAAGGAAATCATCCATCCTTCGAAAAGGAAAATACGGTTTATCAGACGGTTGTCCGCGCCCATATTACGTAATTTAATGATATCCGCCTCTTTTTCTATTATCAGGATAGCGAGCGAGCCGATAACGTTAAACAATGCCAGCACGAGGATAAAGCAAAGCATAAGGTAGGCTACCCATTTCTCCATTTGCATCATATTGAACGACAGCGCCTGTTGCTCATAGCGATCCTGCACCATAAAACCGTCTCCCGTCAATTGCCGGATTTTTTTCTTGACGGCAGAGATATCCGTGCCGGGCGCAAGTTTAAGTTCCAGTGCGGACACTTCCCTGTCATAATCCAATATCGAACGCATAAAGTCGATGGATACAAGCATAAACCCCTCATCGTAAACAGGCTGGTTGATATGATACACGCCTCCTATGAAAAGATATTCCACGAGAAAAGACGTCAAAGGATTTGCGACGTTAACCGTTCCCGTCCGCTTCGGTATGTAAACCTCCAGCGGGTGGGAAAATGCGGCGTTTACGCCGAGTGTGGAAGCCAGACCGATACCTAACACGCCGTAAGAAAATTCACCTTCACTTAATAAAAACTGCCCGTCAATAATGGCCGTATCTATCGGCACTAATGTATTAAACGTCGTATCAACCCCTTTAAGAACAGAAACACACTGACGTCCGCCATACTGTACAACGGCGTTCTCCTGCAATACTTCACAAACAAGCTGAATTTCCGGCAGTTCCCGCAACCGTTTCATCTCAGGGGTAGCCGGGTCGAAAACTTTACCTTCTACGGGCGTTATTTTCAGTTCGGGATCAAAAACGCTGAAGATGACGGACGTAAGCCCCTTAAATCCATTGAAAACGGACAACGTACAGATCATGGCAATCGTTGCAACAACAACGCCACACACCGATACCATTGAAATAATATTTATGGCATTATGCGATTTCTTCGCAAACAGGTATCTCCTCGCTATGTAAAAAGCTAAATTCAACGTCCCTTATTCTTTCAGCAGTTTATCTATATTGTCTACATAATCAAGAGAATCGTCAATATAAAACATCAGTTCGGGAATCCTGCGCAGTTGCGTCCGCACGATTTGCGCCAGGTCGTAGCGCAATGTCTTCTTGTTTTTTTCTATCGTTTTAATCATTTCATTTCCTTTTTCGGAAGGAAATATACTCAAATAAGCTTTCGCTACGCTAAGGTCGGGACTTACGCGCACGGTACTGACCGTGACAAGCGTACCCCGCATCATGGCTGTCTGCTTGCGAAAAAGTTCGCTAAGCTCTTTTTGCAACAATCGTTCTATTTTATTCAATCTTGTACCTTCCATATCTATTCCGCTTTTAAAATTTGATACATCTACCGTTTATTTCAACAACTCTTCTATTTTATCCGCAAGTGCGGCAAACTCTTTTACATCATATCCGATTAAGGCATGAACAACTTTCCCGTTTTTGTCGATGAGGTAATTACGGGGGATATAACTCTTTGCATACAAGCCGTAAACAGCCCTGTCCGGATCAATGCCCACCGGAAAATCGATCCCGTCTTTTTTCAGTTGATTCATCTTATTCCGAACCGTTTCACGCGTTTCCTCCCGCGATACGGGAATAAAAACAAAATCGCTTTTTCCTTCAAAACGTTTTAAGATTTTATCGGGAATCTCCTTAAACTCCATCATACACGGCCCACACCATGTAGCCCAGAAATTGAGCAGCACGACTTTACCTTTCAGCTCCGAAAGCTTTAAAAACCGGCCGTCAAGCATCTCGACGGAAAAATCCGGAGCCTGATCGCCGGTTTTTACTATCGAAGCGTCTTCCATTACCTTCCTGGAATCTGCCTCATTCTGCGCATTCACGCTCATACTTGCCGCGAACATGACGAACGTTACAAGTCCCGTCATAACTCCGATATAAAACTTCGATTTCATCTTTTTATTATGTATATGTTATTAAAAACGCACGTAAAGTTATTTATAATTTTTCATTCTGCAAGAGAATCGCCTGTTATCTGTCCGTTTCGGGTGATTATTCATTTTTTCCAGACCATTGTCAGGCCGTCACGAACGGGAAGAATGACTTTCTCAACGCGGTTATCATTCTTTATTTTTTCATTAAATGCCAGAATACCCTGCGTCTGTCTGTCGGAAGGCAAGTGACTTGCCTCGACAACCTTTCCCGACCACAACGTATTATCGGCCAAAATCAGGGCGCCCGGTTCAAGTTGCGGGAAAACGAGGTCATAATACTTGCAGTAGTCGCGTTTATCGGCATCTATGTAAACCATATCGAACGATTCGTTAAAAGAGGGGAACAAATCTTCAATATCTCCCCAGAAGATGCGGATTTTATCCCGGTGCGGCGATTTTTCAATGTAAGAGGTCGTGAACGGCTGCATTTCGTCATTTACTTCAACGGTATAAACGAGCGCGTCATCATCAATTCCCTCCGCCAGGCAAATCGTAGCGTATCCGGTATACGTTCCTATCTCAAGAATCCTTTTCGGACGCATCATGCGACAAAACATTTTCAGTATGCGCCCCTGCAAATGTCCCGCAATCATGCGCGGATACAACAGTTTCACATGGGCGTCGCGATTCAGGGCGGCCAGCAGCGAACCTTCTTCGTCGATATGTTCAAGTATATAATCGTCTATCATTTTCATCACGTAATAGCGTCCGCTTCCGACGGCCGGTCAGTCGCTGAAAGTGGGTAACTGATAACGGTCGCCGGCGTTCAGGACACGTTTGACATCGTTTATCTCGAGGAACGTTGTTCCTCCGCCCTCCCCAAAACTGCCGCTCAGATAGGCCACTTTATCTTTTTCCGTAATCTTGCCGCTTTCGATAAGCAGGCGCAATGCTTCATAATAATAATTGCGACGGCTTTTAAGCCATGGCTGGTAAACAGCCCATACGCCATACGAAAGCGAGAGCATACGCATCGTTTCCTTCCTGTAGCATATTGCGAAAACGGTTGCCCTGCCGCGGAATGCGGCCAGATAACGCGCCGTACGTCCCGTCATACTGTCCGATATGATCGCCTTCACGTTCAGTTTGGAGGAAGATTTAACCGCCTGTTTTGCAAGGAACGAGGTCACGTCCAGATCATCCCCGGAAATGGGAACGCGGATGTCGTTGGCGGACAGTTTTGTCTTCTCCGCTTCCCCGATGATTCTGGACATGGTCTGTACGGCCTCTACCGGATATTTCCCGTAAGCCGTCTCGCCGCTAAGCATCAGCGCGTCCGTGCGGTAATAAATCGCATTGGCAACGTCCGTCACCTCCGCCCGTGTGGGACGGGGATTATTTATCATGGTATGCAACATCTGCGTAGCCACAATCACCGGTTTCTTTGCTTCAACGCATTTGCGTATCAGCACACGTTGCAGTCCCGGAATTTTTTCCGCGGGCACTTCTATCCCCAAGTCGCCGCGGGCAACCATAATCCCGTATGCGGCTTTTAATATATCGTCTATGTTATCAACGCCTTCCTGGTTTTCTATCTTGGCGATAATTTTTATGGTACTTCCATACGCATCTAATATTTCCTGTATATCAAACACGTCCTGTGGTGTCCGCACAAACGAGTGGGCGATAAAGTCTATTTTATTTTCGATCGCCCATTCTATATTTTTACGGTCTTTGGCCGTCAGTGACGGGAGATTGATACGAACGCCGGGAACATTCACGCTTTTACGGCTTCCCAGCGTGGCGTCGTTCTGAATTTCACAAACAAGATAATTGTCCGTTTTTTCCACTACTTTCAATTCAAGATCGCCGTCATCAATCAGAATATCACCGCCGACAGCAAGGTCTTTAACGAAACTTTCATAGGAGACGCAGATGCAATCGCGTGTTGTCGTCCCGGAAGGGTCGCCGGTCATCTTAACCCGGTCGCCGCTTTTAAAATCAATCGGTTCCCGTGCGATTGTCGTCCGCACCTCCGGGCCTTTCGTATCAATCAATATGCCTATACGATCAGACACCGCACGCGTATTATTCACGATGCGGGCTAATCCGTCTTCCTGCAGATGAGCCGTATTAAGGCGCACTACATTCATGCCTGCCTTATACAGTTTATCAATAAATTCTACTTCGCAACGCTGGTCGGATATCGTTGCAACAATTTTTGTATGCTTCAACATATTTGTAATAACTATTAACGATTTGTGATTGTTATTTAACGGAACGGATAATCAGGCATTATCGCTCCGTTACATTTTTCAGCGCTTCCACGGCAAGCCTGTACGAATCAAGGCCGAAACCGGCTATTACCCCTTTGCACGCAGCCGAAATCATCGACTTGCGGCGAAATTCCTCCCGCGCGTGTACATTCGATATATGCACCTCCACGACAGGAGCCGCAACCGCTTTAATCGCATCATGCAACGCCACGGATGTATGCGTATAGGCTCCGGCATTAAGAATGATACCGTCAACCTCAAAACCGGCTTCGTGAATCATATCAATCAATGCTCCTTCGGAATTACTCTGAAAATACCGGATGTCATCATCGGGAAAAGAAGAACGTAAACGCCCAAGATACGCGTCAAAATCCAAACTGCCGTAAACATCCGGCTCACGCTTACCTAATAAATTCAGGTTCGGCCCATTAATAATCTGTATCGTCTTCATACTTCCTGTAAATTTTTAATTCAAAAAAATTTCAACCTTATATTTTCACCTTCAATCTTTTTCCCGTTCATTATCTGCGTAAAGTATCCTTCCGCTTTCCGCCGGAGAAACTTCCATCGGATTTTTATTTCACAACGCTTGTAAAACCGAACTTTTTCATGTACGTTTGCCCTGCAAAAAAAGCATCCGAACGGGGCACAAAGGTAGTATTTTTTTTGATATATTGTATATGGCGCCAAAAGAAACAGATATTATAAATAAATATACGGCATACCTGCGTCTGGAAAAAGGACTTTCCGAAAACACGTCGGAAGCTTATGCCGAAGACCTGAACAAACTTGTCCGTTTTGTCAAAAGCGAGCCGGACGCAAGCCTCTTAAACCTTACGTACGATGACCTGCAACAGTTCGTTGCACAACTGAGCGACCTTGGCATATCCGCCCGTTCGCAGGCGCGCATCATCTCCGGCATCAAATCGTTTTACCGGTTTCTCCTGACGGAGGATTACCTCAAAACCGACCCCACCGAACTGCTGGAAAGTCCCAAAACCGGCCGGAAACTGCCCGAAGTGCTTACGATAAACGAAGTAAATAACCTGATTAATTCCATCGACCTGTCAAAAGCCGAAGGACAGCGCAACCGCGCCATGCTGGAAGTGCTGTACAGTTGCGGACTGCGCGTGTCGGAACTCATTACGTTACGGTATTCAAACGTCTATTTCGACGAACAGTTCGTCATCGTCCGGGGAAAAGGCGACAAACAGCGATTAGTGCCCATCTCCCCAAAAGCGCTCGATGATATACGGAATTACCTCATTGACCGCCATACGATAAAGGTGAAAAAAGGGTTTGAAGACACGCTGTTCCTGAACCGGCGCGGCGCGGGACTGACACGTGTCATGATTTTCCATATCATAAAGGAACAGGCTAAAATCGCAGGTATCCGCAAAAACATAAGTCCGCACACGATGCGCCATGCCTTCGCCACGCATCTGCTCGAAGGGGGAGCCAATCTCCGCGCCATACAGATGATGCTCGGACACGAAAGTATCACGACCACCGAGATTTATACTCATATCGACCGGGAGTTCCTGCGCAGGGAAATCATTGCGCATCATCCACGGAATCGTACGCCGGAAAAAGAAAATCATTATACGGAAAACGTGTAATATGAATCTCCTTTACCTGTTCATACATCAGGCGACGCAGCTCGTCGACATTCGTTTTGTTCTTTGCGGAAATAAAAATGCAACTGTCGGGAAGGCGGTTCATCCATGTCGTTTTCAGCTCGTCGAGCGAGATGTTTTCCTGCGTACGCGGCGTAAGGTCATCGGCTTCTTTCGGGACAAACGTAAACGTATCTATTTTGTTGAAAACCATGATAAGGGGCTTCGGCGACGGGTCTATTTCCGCCAGGGTGCGGGCGACGACTTCAATCTGCTCCTCAAACGCCGGGTGAGATATATCAATTACGTGCAAAAGCAAATCGGCCTCGCGCACCTCATCGAGCGTAGATTTAAACGACTCGATAAGCTCGGTCGGCAGTTTGCGGATGAAACCGACCGTATCGGAAACGAGAAACGGCAGATTGCCGATAATCATCTTCCTGACCGTCGTATCTAAGGTGGCAAACAGTTTGTCCTCCGCAAACACATCCGTCTTGCAAAGAAGATTCATCAGCGTCGACTTGCCTGCATTCGTATAGCCGACCAGTGCGACACGCACCATTTTGCCCCGGTTCCGGCGTTGCGACGACATCTGTTTGTCGATATCCGCCAAATCCCGTTTCAGTTTTGAAATCCGGTCGAGTATGATACGGCGGTCTGTTTCAAGCTGCGTTTCACCGGGGCCGCGCATACCGACGCCGCCGCGCTGACGTTCAAGGTGCGTCCAGAGACGTGTCAGGCGCGGAAGCATGTATTTATACTGCGCCAGTTCGACCTGCGTCTTGGCATGCGCCGTCTGCGCCCTTCGTGCAAAGATGTCGAGGATAAGGTTCGTACGGTCGAGGATTTTCACTCCCAGTTCCTTTTCGATGTTACGTATCTGCCGGGCAGAAAGTTCGTCATCGAATATAACAAGACCTGTTTCGTGCTCAACAACATATTCTTTGATTTCCTGCAACTTTCCTTTCCCGACAAACGTAGTATGATTGGGACAGTCTAATTTCTGCGTAAATTTTTTGACGGTTTTCGCCCCTGCCGTGTCGGCAAGAAACGCCAGTTCATCGAGATATTCCTTCACCTGCCGCTCGCTCTGGTCAGGCGTTACCAGCCCTACCAGTACGGCATTTTCCGTTTTCGCTTCAGATATTATAAACTCTTTCATCCAAAATGATATGACAGCTGTTATTTTTTCCGTGCAAACATACATGAAAAACTCCGGTTTTACAAATATTGCAAAATAAAATCGCAGTTTCAAGGCATTATGTTGATATTCGTGTCAGAACAGGTCAAGCTCCAACTGCACCGGCTTCTGTTCCGGTTCGTCCGTGGCGTTACTGATGCCAAGCCCCAGCAGCCTCACCGGTTGAGCCGACACGTCAACCTGTTTCATGATCTCCCGCGCCGTATGCCAAAACATGTCAAACCCGGTAATTTTACAGGGCAGCGTCCTGCTTCTGGTAATAATCCTGAAATCGGCATATTTAACCTTAACGGTTACCGTCCTGCCGTAAAAATTCTCCTTTTCAATGCGCTCCATAACCTCTTTGGCAAGATGATACAATTCGACCGTCAATAAAATCATATTATCCTTGTCTTTCAAAAAAGTCGTTTCATTGCTTATGGATTTGACAACCCGTTCCGCCTCCACCTCTCGGTCGTCAATACCTCTGACATTCAAAAAGAAACTCCTTCCGGCTTTACCGAACAAATGCACCAATTCCTGTTCGGAACGTTTCTTGAGGTCTAATCCGGTGTAAATACCATGCTCGTGCATTTTCCGCGCCGTAACTTTACCGACGCCGAAAAACTGCTCTATCTTCAATCCTTCCACAAACTTTTCCGCTTCCTCCGGGAGAATAACAAAAAGGCCGTCCGGCTTTTTATAATCCGAAGCTATCTTCGCCAGAAATTTATTAACGGAAACGCCCGCGGAAGCCCTCAGACCCGTCGTCTCATAAATCCTGCGTTTGATTTCCCGCGCTATCAGCGTAGCCGACGGATTCTTTTTATGGTTCTCCGTCACATCCAGAAAAGCCTCATCCAGCGACAAAGGCTCCACCAGATTCGTATATTCGTAAAAAATTTCCCTTATCCGGCGGGATTCCTCATGATAAACATCAAACCGGGGAGAAACGAAAATGAGCGACGGACATTTGCTTTTAGCCGTCAACGAAGGCATGGCGGAACGAACGCCATATCGCCGGGCTTCATAACTGGCGGCAGCCACAACACCCCGAGCCTCCGAATAACCGACAGCCACCGGTTTACCTCGCAGTTCCTCATGATCGCGCTGCTCCACCGAAGCATAAAACGCGTCCATATCAATATGGATGATCTTTCGCATGCGCAAAATTAATATTTTATTTCGAATATCGAACAGGTTGCATCTTGACAGACGCATTCCGATTTGAAAATCTGCGCAAATGCACCCTTTTTGACTTGCGATTTACGACTTACAAACCCTGGAAATACTTAAAAATATATAACGGCGTCATTTTTTTTGCGGAAATATTTTTGCGTTCGAAAAAGATTTGTATTTTTGCCCCGCATTATTGCATAACATTAAAAAACACAGTTTATGAATTTTCTCTTAATAAATATCGCTGTAAATCGTAACTCAAGCCTTCCGCCGGGAGGGTTTGGCATGATTCTTGCAGAGAGAGAGAGAGACGCGCAGGTTTACTTACATTAACCTGAAACACGCGCTCTACGCGCGCGTAATTAAACATTTATATTTAAATAAAAAAGAAAACCTGTCTTTTTTTTCGGACAGAAAAAGTGCTTATAAATACATTACTTATAACCTTCGGGAAAGATTATATTCTTTTCCGGAGGTTTTTTTTATTCACCTATTTACTAATTTAAATCATTAAAACATGGCAAAGCAGGAAAAAAATGTGGTTACCCACGGATTGAGTGGCAAAATCGGCGATTTATTGTTATTTCGCCAGCGAGGCGGTAAAACGATTGTATCGAAAATACCGGAATTCTCCAAGACTGTATCGGAAAAGCAGGCGGCACAGCGCAAACTTTTCCAGCAGGCAGTAATTTACGCACAGACGGCCATAGCATCTCCCGAAATGGAAGAACTCTATAAAGCGGTGGCGAAAAAGAAAGGGAAATATCCCTTCAATGTAGCCGTAGCCGACTTTTTGAACGCTCCGGATATTCACGACATCGACTTAAGCGAGTACACCGGCAGCACAGGCGACAGGATACGTATTCTTGTGAACGACGACGTTGCGGTTAAATCCGTAAAGGTAGAGATTCGCAATGCCGACGGTTCGCTGGTGGAAGAAGGCGAAGCTGTGCAAATCGCAGGCAGTTTGTGGATATACACCGCTGTGCAGGACAATGAAAACCTCGACGGTGATAAAATCACGGTATCCGCTTCGGATATACCGGGAAATGTCACGCAGGAGGAACGGAAACTGTGAAAACAGATGAAATGCCGCACCGGACTGTAGAAACAGGGCATGCCCTGTTTCTACGCGGCGGCAGTTAAAGCAATGGTGAAAAGCACGCCTCCGTCACCGCAAAGCAAGCGAAGGAGAGCGAAGGATAAGCGAAGGATAAGCGAAGGATAAAAAATCAGAAATCAAAAAACGAAAATCATGTTTTATACAAGAATTAATAAAATCAAAATCTTCAACAATCGCGAAGGCTTTTTGGGACTGTTCAACCGGAGCGCCGAACTGCGCATATACAGTTATGTATTGAATCCGGCCGGAACGGCTGGGCATTACCCTGAAAGCGACAGAACATACCGCCCGCTCTCCATTTCCGACCTGCTCCATCTTGACGAAAAACAGCGCGAGGAAAGACTGCTCGAACAGGTTATCGCCGAAGCCGGACTGCTCGCCCAAAGCCGGTTTCTTGAGGTCAATGGCGTGAAAGACAACCAGACGCTGCTGTTCGGCGATTCCGGCTTAGTCATCTACTCAAGCGACCATATCCCCTCCGAACTCGACATCCGCCTCTGGGTAATCGAATCGGACACCGACAT
>JAITDQ010000157.1 GCA_031282485.1 Tannerella sp.
CGCCTGAAGCAGTTCGGATATAAAAGTTTTCGTCGTATCAATCCCCTTACCCAACTGCCTCTGTCCGTTCTGATGACTGTAAAGTCCGGTAATCAGGCATGCACGGCTGGGCGTAGACAGCGAGTTTTCCACAAAAGCCCGCCTGAACAAAACGCCCTCCGCCGCCAGACGGTCAATATTCGGCGTCGGAGCCTGTTTCGACAGCGGATGCCCATAAGCGCTAATAGCCTGAAACGAGTGGTCATCACTCATGATATGCACAATATTAAGCGGTTTCCCGTCCGCTTTCCGATTACATGCGGCGACAAGCGGAATCCCCGCTACTACAGCAAAAAATAATGAGCTTTTATTCATCTTCTATATATTTATAATGTTTAACAATCATTCGTTGTCAAAAGATAGCTCAAAAAGATCCGTTTGCTTATGTCTGATCCTGAAAGCCAATCGTTAAGTATCCCTGTTGTACTTCATGACGCAAATATATGAAAATCTTTTATGCTACTTCATTTCAAACGGATATATTTTTTACACACACGTATTAGCATTTTTATATTCTTTCCGGCAAATCATCATTATACAATTTGGTGTAATGAATTTTCACATTCTTGATTTTTCCTGTAAACGGAAAAGGCGATGCGTATTTGTCGGACACGGGATGGTTCAAATCCCTGCCGACATCCGTACCGTCAAATCCGCTTGCGCCGGTGATACGGGCATCGTTTACGCCGAAATCTCTGACACCAACTTCTTTGTCATTGATAAACAAACGTTCCCTCCCACCGGAAGACCCGTCAAATTCGTAATCAAAGCGAAAAGACACCTTGCCGACGGGTATTTCTTCAGTTGCAACGATGTAATTAACAACATCTTTATTTTTATGAGCCAAGTGTAATTTTCCATCTTTAATGAAAAGGCTGATGCCGTTTTGGTCGCCTCCAATGGCAAACAAAACGCCGGCTTCCTTCCCGGTAACAATCTCCGTTTGGGCTGTTACAACAAACGATTTACGTTCATAAAGCGGACTGTTGACGCCCCATAAGTGATCAACGCCGGGATACAGGGTGATATCCGGCGTATTGCCATAAATTGTGCGTCCCTCCGGCATTCTGGCTACGGAAAAATCTTTCAGTGGATAAATATTATATTTTTTTGCTTCCCGGTCAAACACGTCTTGCAGTTCTTTCAGTTTTTCGGGGTATTTTTTTACCAGATTTATGCGTTCGTTGAAATCTTCTTTGAGATTGTACAGTTCCCATACATCTTTTTCAGGATGATTACCCTGCCGATGAGGCGCCGTCGCCTTCCACCCGTCATAATAAATTGCTCTGCCGCTTGCAATTTCAAAGTACTGTACAAGATGTTTTGACGGAGCGTCCGGCTGTTCGAACGAATGGGCAACGCTTACACCCTCAATGGGCTGTTGGCGATAACCGTTGATAACTTCACGCGGCTGGATACCCAGAATGTCAAGCGTCGTCGGCAAAATATCTATCACATGCCCGTATTGATGACGAATACCGCCCTTATCCTTAATTCCATTCGGATAATGAATAATTACCGGATTACGGGTGCCTCCTTCCGAGTTTGCACTGGCTTTGTACCAGCGAAACGGTGTATTAGCCGCCTGCGCCCATCCCACCGGATAATCCATTCGCGTCCCGTCGGTTCCAAGATTATCAGCCTGCAATATGGCTTCGATTTTTTCATCTTTGTTTAACCTGTTAATTGCAGGATTTATATTGCCTGTTTGTCCGCCGCCACGACTGGCACCGTTATCTCCAAGTATTACAATAAATACCGTATTGTCGAGTAAGTCAATATTATCCAGATAATCGACAATACGTCCTATCTCATAGTCTGTGTATGAATAAAATCCGGCGTAAGTTTCCATGAACCTTACCATTGCTTTTTGTTCCCTGGATGAAAGGGATTTCCATGGTTTTACGTCGGTATTGTGTTCGGGGAGTACTGCATTTGAAGGGACAATACCCATTTCTTTCTGCCGTTTTATTACCTTTTCACGATAAACGTCCCATCCTTCATCGAATTTACCTTTGTATTTGTCAATCCATTCCCGGGCAACCTGATGAGGGGAATGGGTAGCGCCGGTAGCCAGATAAAGGAAGAAAGGTTTTTCAGGATTCCCGGACTTCTGGTTTGCTATATATTTGATCGCTTTATCTGCCAGTAATTCATTAAGATGTTTATCTCCTGCCGTTTGAGGTTGCTTTGTCTGGTCTTCCCATAATTCCGGGTGCCACTGGTCGGTTGCACCGGGAAGGAATCCGAAATAATTGTCGAATCCCCGGCCGGTAGGCCATCGATTAAAAGGCCCTGCCGGACCATTGTCGATCACAGGCGCCACATGCCATTTCCCAAGAGCAAAAGTATTATAACCGTTATCTCTCAGAATTTCGGCCACAGTCGCTTTTTCAAACGGCATGCGTGTATCGTAACCCGGGAAATCAATCACAGCCGGGGTCAGAAGTCCGATATGCACCGAATGATGGTTTCGCCCTGTAAGCAGGGCGGCACGTGTAGGCGACGAGATTCCCGTCGTATGAAAATTAGTGAATCGCAATCCGTTGTTGGCCAACCGTTCGATGTTCGGCGTTTCTATCAACCCTCCGAAAGGCGTCGTTGCGCCGAATCCCGCATCATCGATCAGTATCCATACTACATTCGGAGAGCCGGCAACAGCTTTCGGATTATATTCGATTTTCGCGGGAATCGATTCTTCCAGTGTTTTACCTGTTTTACCGGTAAAAGACTGCTGCGGACTGTATTGTGCTACGGATGTGCCACTTACCAGCAGAGCGGATGATAAAATTCCAATACTTTTGGATGTTAATATTTTTTCCATAATATCTGTTTTTTATTTATTGATTTGAACTGTCTCCGAAGGATACCGTTTATATAATAACTTCGACAGTTCTTTCACTTTTTCCCCGTATTCGGGATGATTGGCCAGATTGACATATTCATTGGGGTCTTTCAGATGGTCGTACAGTTCCACGCCCGCACGTCCCTCGTCCCATTCGGTGTATCGCCAGTATTCGGTACGTACGCTTCGTCCCATGATTACACCCTGTCCCTGTATTCGCCGCGCTACCTGCGTATAAGCGGGATGCGTCCATTGAGCGGAAGGATTTTTTAATAACGGCGACAAATCATCTCCGTCCTGCCGGTTCGGCAAAGGCAAGTTATTTAACGCCGCCAATGTAGGATAAATATCCAGCAACTCAACCGTACGCTCGCTAACTTTTCCTTTTACGCCGCCCGGTACGGAGATAATGAGCGGCACACGCGCCGATTTCTCAAAAAGACTCTGTTTCATCCATTGTCCGTGCTCTCCCAAATGATAACCGTGGTCGCTCCACAATATAACAATGGTTCTGTCGGTCAGTTTCAATCTGTCCAGTGCGTCCAGGACACGTCCGACCTGCGCATCCATAAACGAAACGGCGGCGTAGTAAGCGCGTTTGGCTTCGCGCAGTTTGTCGTCGGGCAACCCCCAGTTTGCCGGTTTCGTAAACAGGGCGGCTTCGGGAATATCATCCCAGTCGTTTTCAACTACCGGCGCCAGCGGAATTGTTTCCAGCGGATACAGGTCAAAATATTTGCGCGGCGCAATGTACGGTGTATGCGGGCGATAGAAACCGACAGCCAGGAAAAACGGCTCGTCTTTATGTTCTTCCAGCAATTTGACAGCTTCCGTTGCTACAATTCCATCCGTTTGTTCCTCGTCTTCGCCGTCGGCAATAAGGTAAGCCAGCGCACTGCCCAATCCGCGTTGAGGCGTATGATTGGTGATGAACGCTTCTTCCGTTTTATCGCGTCCGATCGGATTCACGACCTTGTCCCACGAATCGGGATCATCCAACCCGCTCGTGCCGATCTGTCCCGGCACACCATAATGGAATATCTTACCTACACGGGTAGCGTTATAACCGTGCTGTCTGTAGAGTTGAGGCAACGTGACGATATCCGGGATGATCTTCCGGAAATGCGTTTGTAATTCATAAATCTGCGTTTTGTCGGGCGTATATCCCGTCAAAAGCGACGATCGGCTGGGACTGCTCAGCGGAAACTGGCAGTATGCTTTATTGAACTGTACGCCTCGCGATGCCAGCCGGTCGATATTAGGCGACTTCACAATCGGCGAGCCGTAACAGCCCAAATCATTATTCAGGTCGTCAACCGAGATAAATAAAACATTTAATTTTTTGTCCTGAGCCTGCGCCGGTATCATGGCAGATACGGCAAGCCCCAAAATGGCAGCAGACTGTAATTT
>JAITDQ010000181.1 GCA_031282485.1 Tannerella sp.
CCGGACGCGAAACGCACTGTTCCGTACCTTTCAGCATAAGACTTACGGCGGTCATGTATAAAGGATCCCCGATCATATCACCGCTACCGCGCACCAGACCTTCGCGTATGGCGGAATAACGCGGTTTGATTTTGCATTTTTCCTTAATCAGTTCCGGCAATTTTCTAAGTCCCGACGCACATCCTGCAAGCACAATCCCGGAGCCTAACGCCTTCCTGTCTATCACTTTGCTTATACGCTCATGTACGTTTTCCACTATTTCTATCGCCCGCGCTTCAACAATCGCATTCAAATCATTTACCGCTATTTCACAGTCGGAACCTTCCATGTTAATATTTATCTTTCCATCGTCTTCTTCGAATATGGCGCTTCCGTATTCTATTTTCAGTTTTTCCGACGTATCTTCCGTCAGTTGCAACGAAGCGATATCGCACGTGATCAGGTGACCGCCCAGGGGGATAACCGCCGAATACAACAGATCGCCGTTCTTGTAAACGGTGACCGACGTTACTCCGGCGCCAAAATCAACAAGAGCGCATCCCAGTTCTTTCTCTTCCCTGCTAAGCATCGCATCGGCCAGAGCCAGCGGCGATACGATGAGGTCGGCAATCTCTTTCCCGCAACGATCGTTTATGCTTCTTGCAATATCCCTGCGAATGGATGTTCGTCCTACAACGACTTTATAACGCGCTTCAAGCTGTTTGCATGGTACGCCGACAGGATTTTTTTCCCTTCTCCCGTCGACATAATAAGTTGCGGGAGCAATATCAAGAACGTCGAGCAAGTCGGGTTTATAGTTCCCGCATTGCTCTTTAAGGGCACGTATGTCCTCGGCCGAAACGACCTCCCCGTCTTCGAGTTCTCTTGTTTCCACACGGTCTACGGTTCGGACGGACTGGCCTCCGACCCCGACATAAACCCTATCTATAAAACCTCCTTTCAGATGACTTTCCAATTTTCTGATAAGGGACGCAACGATATCTCCCGTCTTGTCAACGTTGTAAATGTTTCCCCTGTGAATGCATGAAGACGGGTCTTCCGTTTCGCACGCAATGATTGAAAACGTTCCGTCTGCATTTTTCTCTCCGACAATCCCGGTTATATGGGATGTCCCCAAATCAATAGCTACAATATAATCCGTCATGGCTCTTTATCTTTTTATTTTTTTGTGCATACAATCTGATTCCTGTATTTCAAATTTATAACACTGTATTTTTCCCATCCCATTTTTGGTATCACCTGTTCGTAGAACAGGCGCAATCGTTCCAGTTTATCTTCATAATTCTCCAGATTCCCCAGTATAATACAATGACTTCCTACACGGGGAATGATTTCCACATCATCGACCGACCGGACATAAATCTGCTCTATCTGATCGTTCCAGAACTCGTCTTCCTGCAGAAACAGTGCAAATTTATACAAATCAGTCGTTGCAAACGTTTTTTCTATATTTCCGCTTGCAACGGGAACATAAATTGCCTGTCCCAATGAGGACGGCATTACTTTACCCGATTTATCAACATAATAGCTCCCTCCGGGAGTAAACACCCGCAATATAGGCATTTTTTGCGAAACAACAATCTTTATTTTACCCGAAACTGTTCGAATAACTTCCGCCTGCTCTATTATTTCGTTTTTAAGCAGCTGATTTTTAATGCTGTGCGTGTTTATTTTATCTCCCGCCATATTCAACGGATAAAGACGCGCTTTTTTAAGATAAGCGACAATATCCCGTTCCTTCAGAAAATGTTTTTCAAGACTGTCTGCAATAACCACCTCTACCTCCGTACACGCAGGATAGTCGTGCACGTCGCGCGTAAAAAACCAGACAGCCGCAACGATATACGCGACCAGCAATGTTGCCAGGATGATATACAGTACCTTCTTCATTATTTATGCATATTTTTCATTCAACATGTTCCGTATGGGTTCCACAAAGCCGTCTATATCGCCGGCGCCAAGCGTCAGCAGGACATCCGCATCTTCTTTTTCAAGAATGTCCATAAGTTCCTCTTTCCGGCAAAGCGTTTTATCCGCAACCGTCACCTTGCCGAAAATCATTTCCGAAGTGACGCCGGGAATCGGTTCTTCACGCGCGGGATAAATATCAAGGAGGATAAGTCTGTCCAAACCTGAGAGCGCCGCGGCAAATTCATCCGCAAAATCACGGGTTCGCGTATACAGATGCGGCTGGAATACGCCCGTCACCTTACGGCCTTCATAAAGTTCCTTTACCGACCGGATACAGCTCTGCAATTCCCGGGGATGATGAGCGTAGTCATCAATATATACCACCCGATCGTTTTTCACCTGAAAATCGAAACGGCGCTGCGCTCCGGCAAAAGAGTTCATGGCCGCACGCATCTCGTCCGCCGTAACGCCGTTAAGCAAGGCGACAGCCATTGCCGCTATTCCGTTTTCGACGTTTGTCCTGACGGGAACGCCCAGCCGGACATCCGTCATACAAAGCTCCGGCGATATAAAATCAAAGAGGAGTTCACCGTTCCCGACACGTATATTTGCGGCGTGAAAAACGGCTGTTTCATCCGTCGCCGAATAGGTATAAAGCCTTACATTCGGCTGCAAACGGGGCGTCACATCAATCCCTTTTTTCATGATAAGCGTCCCGCCGGGACGTATCAGGGAAGTGAATCGTTCGAAACTCTCGCGGTAAGCCTGCGGAGTACCGTAAATGTCCAAGTGATCGGGATCGGCCGATGTGACGACGGCCATATAAGGCGTCAGGAAATGAAAGGAGCGATCGTATTCATCGGCTTCGATAACCGTCAGGTCGCTATGCTGCGAGAGCATGAGGTTACTGTCGTAATTTTTAAGTATCCCTCCGAGAAACGCATTGCAGTCTGCGGCCGACTGTTTCAGCAGATGAGCGATCATCGACGAGGTTGTCGTTTTCCCGTGCGTCCCGGCCACACACAAGCCCCGCGACGAACCGGTGATAAGTCCGAGCGTCTGCGAACGTTTCAGCACTTCGAAGCCGTTTTGACGAAACCAGGTCAACTCGCCGTGCGACGCCGGCACAGCGGGCGTATAAACAACAAGGGTCGTGTTTTTATCCCGGAAACATTCCGGTATGCGAGCCTCATCATCGTCGAACCGGATTGCGGCGCCTTCCGTTATCAGTCTACCGGTCAGGGCGGTGGGTGTCCGGTCATAACCGGCCACGCGCTTTCCTTTGGCCAGAAAATAGCGTATAAGCGCACTCATTCCGATGCCTCCGGCGCCTATAAAATACACTGATGATATGTCATTTAAATTCATTCGCTTCTTTTAACGGTTCAACATTCAAAAGTTATTCCCTGTCAGGAAAGGGTGCAATTATCCCGATGACTTCGTCCACAATCCTTTCGGCGCTGTTGTGCTGCGCAAAAAGAGTGATATGTTCGCTCAACGACTGCAACTGTTCCCTGTCGCCAATCAGTTTGAGGGCTGCGGGGACGAGCTGTTCTTCGGCCACATCATCGGGAATAAGAACAGCCGCTTTATTGTCGGACAGTGCACGCGCATTCTTCGTCTGATGATCTTCGGCCACATTCGGCGAGGGGATAAGTATTGCGGCCTTTTTCAAAAGACACAGTTCCGAGATTGTCCCCGCCCCGGCGCGTGAAACGACCAGATCGGCCGCAGCGTATGCATAATCCATACGCGAAATGAAACCGGAAAACCACAGTCCCTTATAATTCCTGTCTTTAAGTTCTTCCTTCAGTGCGTCGTAATAATAACGCCCCGTCTGCCATATCACCTGAACGCCGGCATCCGACAAAGCCTGCAAACCCTTATGCACGCCACGGTTTATCGTACGCGCACCGAGACTTCCTCCGATAATCAACAATACGGGTTTGTCCGTTTCAAGTCCGAAATAATTGAGCGCTTCGGGATCTTTTTCCCGCATGTTTTCAATGTCTTTTCTCACCGGATTGCCCGTTATAATCAGGCGATTCGCAGGGAAAAACTTACTCATGCCCCTGTATGCAACACATATTTTAGACGCCCGTTTGGCAAGCAGCCGGTTCGTCACTCCGGCATACGAATTTTGCTCCTGAATCAGAATCGGGATATGAAGCGACGAAGCCATCCACAGCGTAGGCCCGCTTGCGTAACCGCCTACGCCGATCGCTATATCCGGCTTAAAATCGCGGATAATCTTCTTCGCCATACCCAGACTTTTAATCAGTTTGACAATAACGCCGAAATTTTCCAGTTTACGGGTACGGTTAAGACCGCTCACCGGCAAACCGATAATCTTATATCCGGCCGCAGGTACACGTTCCATTTCCATCCGGTCTTCGGCGCCGATAAACAGGATTTCCGCATCCGGGAACCGGCGCCGGAGTTCATTGGCTATCGAAACGGCCGGAAAGATATGTCCTCCCGTTCCTCCTCCGCTTATTATAATTTTATAACTGCTCATGGTGTAACCTCCGATTCTGTTTTAGATCACTTATACGTTTATATCTACATTCATTAAATAAACCCTGTCATCTTCGGCAAGTACGCCGGACAGGACTTCTTTATTCATCACTTCGCCGGCGTAAGCCTCATCGGGGGATACCTGTTCCGCATATTCGCCGTCTCCGTTTTCTTCCCCGTCTTCCTCGTCATCGCCCATGCCTGCGGAAAAGCGGCTGACGCTCAAAATTATTCCGAAATAAAAACAGGTAAGCATGGTCGACGTGCCCCCGCGGCTTATCAACGGCAGCGGCTGTCCCGTCACCGGTATCAGGTTGACGGCTACAGCCATGTTTACGAACGCCTGTACAACAATCAGCAAACCGCATCCGAGCGCTAAGTATTTCGGGAACAGCTTTTCGCACCGTCGCGCAATAATGGCTACACGGAACATCAGGATCACATACAGCGCCAGAACGCCCATGCCTCCGATGACAAGCCCCATTTCTTCGATGATGATGGCATAGATAAAGTCGGAATAGGCCTGGGGCAGGAAATCACGCTGCACGCTGCGTCCCGGCAGCTTGCCCGTAATACCGCCGCGGGCAATGGCGATCTTCGCATGGCCTACCTGATAATTATCATCGTTCAGCACAAATTTATTCTCACCCTTGTCTTTACCGAAATCGTCGATACGTCCTTTCCACGTCATAAACCGGTCGGGCAAATATTTCCGGGCGGCGTCGTCGGGCATGACACGGATCACGGCAAACAGCAGCAGGCCGAGCAACAGTACGGAGACCAGCAACAGCACAAGTTTTTTCAGCGGCGCCTGCCCTACAATCATCATCAGGAAGCAGACGAAACCCAGAATGAGGGCTGTAGATAAATTTTCGGTAAAAATGAGGGCGCACGTCAACGTAACGCTGCCCGTTATGATCCAAAAGGTTCTGTCCGGCGTAAAACGTTCCTGCCGGCTCAACATGAAAGCGACAAACACGATGCAGGCAAGTTTGGCAAACTCCGACGGCTGGAACTGAATCCCCATAAACGAAAGAAAACGGGTCGTGTCGTTTATATTGACGCCCGCAAAAAGCGTGACGGCCAGCAGGATAAAGGATATGGGAAGGAGGATGATCGCCACGGAGAAATATCTACTCGGTATGTTATGCAGCAACAGGACGGCCGCAAAACCCGCAAAAAGAAACGTGGCATGCCGCATGATCGGCGTCCAAAAATACACATCCCTGTATGCAAGCGTACTCGTCGCACTGTATACTTCTACCAGCGAAACAAAGCACAGGAGCATGAATATGACCCAAATGGAACGGTCTCCCTTAAACAATTTACCGGCTAATTCCATGATTACAACTATTTACAGGTTACGGACACAAGCCTTAAACTGTTCGCCCCTGTCCTCATAATTCTTAAACAAATCAAAGCTTGCGCAGCATGGCGAAAGCAATACCGTATCGCCTTTTACGGCCAGCTCATACGCTTTACGAACGGCTTCCTCCATGGAAGAGGCGTCTTCTATCTGCGGCGCTTTCCCGTCAAAGAACGCGTGCAGTTTGCTGTTATCCGCTCCCAGGAAAATCAGTGCACGCACTTTTTTCCTGACAAGAGGCTCTATTTCGGAATAATCATTGCCTTTATCCGTTCCTCCGAGAATAAGCACCAGCGGGGTGTTGATGCTTTGCAGCGCATACCAGCACGAGTTGACGTTTGTCGCCTTCGAATCGTTGATGTAATCAACTCCTCTCACGCGGGTAACCATTTCCAGACGATGCTCAACACCGCAAAAATCACTCAGCGAGGCACGGATTTTCTCATCACGTATGTCCGTAACCTTCGCTGCAATACCTGCGGCTAATGAGTTATATAGATTGTGCGTCCCTTTCAGGGATAATAAATCTCTGTCCATTGTGTATATTCCTTTTAATGTTTCCAAAATAATTTTTCCGTTTTCCACATAACCTTTTATTCCCGTTCCGGGGTGCTCTGCAAACGGATATAACGCAGCTTCCGGTTTAAACTTTTTAATTCCTTCTCTTATTACCGGGTCGTCATTCCAGAAAATAAATGCGTCTTTCGCCGTCTGGTTTCGGATAATTCCGAATTTGGAATCGACATATTCCTGAAAATTATAATGATAACGATCCAGATGATCCGGCGTTATATTCAACAAAACCGCTACATCCGCTTTAAATTCAAACATATTATCCAACTGAAAACTGCTAAGCTCAATAACGTAATATTCATGCGGATTTTCGGCCACCTGCAAAGCAAGGCTGCTGCCGATATTCCCGGCCAGTCCCACATCGAGGCCGGCATTTCGAAAGATATGATACGTCAGCGTCGCAGTCGTCGTCTTACCGTTGCTTCCCGTGATACAGATCATTTTCGCGTCCGTATAACGTCCGGCAAATTCTATTTCCGATATTACGGGTATATTTTCTTCTATTATCCGGCTGATAAGAGGGGTTTTATCCGGTATTCCGGGACTTTTCACGACCTCGCCGGCAGTAAGTATTTTTTCGTCCGTATGACCTCCTTCTTCCCATTCTATCTCATGTTCATCCAGTATTTTTTTATACTTCGGTTTAATAGCCGACACGTCGGAAACGAAGACGTCAAAGCCTTCCTTCCGTGCCAGTACGGCAGCGCCGGCGCCACTCTCTCCTGCGCCCAATATGACGATTCGACTGTTCATTCCCTATCTGATTTTTAATGTGACAATAGTTATTACTGCGAGTATGATTCCTATCAGCCAGAAGCGGACAACTAATTTCGATTCCGGCAAAACATTGTACGGACGTTGAATAACGGCCTGTATGCCGGCATTTCCCGGCTTCTGAAAATGATGATGCAGGGGCGCCATTTTAAAAATACGCCGGCCTTCGCCATATCGCCTTTTCGTATATTTGAAATAACATACCTGTATCAATACGGAAAGGCTTTCTATAAGAAAGACCCCGCAAAGAATCGGTATCAGCAGTTCCTTGCGTATGATGATTGCATAAACGGCAATAATACCTCCCAGCGTAAGACTTCCCGTGTCGCCCATAAACACCTGCGCCGGGAAGGAGTTGTACCAGAGGAACCCTACGGTGGCGCCGATAAAGGCGGCGGCAAAGATAACCAGTTCCTCCGCTCCGGGCAGGAACATGATGTTGAGGAACGAGGCAAAGGCTATATGTGACGACATATACGCCAGTATCCCCAGCGCCACTCCCATTATGGCCGAACTGCCTGCCGCCAGTCCATCCAGCCCGTCCGTAAGATTTGCCCCGTTGGATACGGCCGTTACGATAAAGATAACGATCAGGATAAAAAACAGCCATGTTACTTCCTTTTTATAATCGCCTGCCCATAACGCCAGCCAGGCATAATCGAAATTATTGTTTTTAATAAACGGGATGGTCGTCTTTGTCGATTTCGTTTCCGACGAATGAATCCGTATTTCTTCTACGACATTCCGGCCGTTGGTGACCTCAATATTTTCGCGGATAACAGCATCCGGACTTAAATACAGCGTCATACCGACAATCAATCCCAAACCTACCTGTGCGACAATCTTGAACTTTCCCCGCAAGCCGTTCTTGTATTTCTTGAACACCTTTATATAATCGTCCGCGAAACCCAGCGCTCCCAACCAGACGGTTGTGATGAGCATCAGTATAATGTAGACATTATTGAGGCGGGCGAAAAGCAATACCGGCAACAGGATAGAGATGATGATGATGATTCCTCCCATGGTCGGGGTGCCTTTCTTGTTCATCTGTCCTTCAAGGCCGAGGTCGCGAACCGTTTCGCCAATCTGCAAACGCTGCAACCTGTCGATTATATGTCGTCCGATAGTCGTCGAAATCAACAGGGCAAACATAACTGCCATCCCGGAACGGAATGATATATATTTAAACATACCGGCGCCGGGAAAATCAATCCGGTCTAAATAAGCAAACAGGTCGTACAGCATAATCCAATTATTTATTATCTATTTTAAATATCTCACGTATAATCTCCCGGTCGTCAAAATGATGTTTTACTCCTTTAATCTCCTGATAATCCTCGTGTCCTTTTCCGGCAACGAGTATCACATCCCCTTTCCGGGCAAGCGTAACAGCCGTTTTGATGGCCTGCCGGCGGTCTGCGATGCAAATCGTCCGTTCGCGGTCGCTCGCATTAAGTCCGGCTGTCATATCATTAATTATATCATCCGGTTCTTCGAAACGCGGATTGTCGGATGTAAGAATCAGCAGGTCGCTTTGACGAACGGCTTCTTTCGCCATTAAAGGGCGTTTCCCCTTATCACGGTTCCCGCCTGCCCCGACAACCGTAATGACACGTCCGTCACCGTTCAGCACTTCACGAATACCGTTCAGCACATTTTCCAGTGCGTCGGGCGTATGCGCATAATCGACAACTGCCGTGAACCCCTGGGGCGAACGGATTGTTTCGAACCTTCCCGATACGGGACGGAGCGTGCTCAATGCAATCAGCGTTTCCTCGGAATCTTCGCCCAATGCGACCGCCGCGCCATAAACGGCCAGCAAATTGTACGCATTGAAACGGCCGGTGAAATGCGTATATACGTCACGGCCGTTTATGTGCATTTCCGTTCCGTCAAAATGCGATTCCACAATTCGGCCTTTATAATCGGCCATTGTGCGCAGCGAGTAGGTAAGTTTACGCGCCGGCGTATTTTGTAACATGACCATTCCCGATTTGTCGTCGGCATTTGTAAGTGCAAACGCAGATGCGGGAAGAGCGTCGAAAAACTTCTTCTTGGCTTTCAGGTAATTTTCTACCGTCAGATGATAATCCAGATGATCGCGCGTAAGGTTTGTAAAAATCCCTCCGTTGAAATCCAGTCCGCTTATCCGCTTCTGGTCTATCGCATGAGAACTCGCTTCCATAAAGACGTATTCGCAGCCTGCGTCAACCATTTTTGCCATTAGACGGTTTATCGTGAGCGGGTCGGGCGTTGTATGCGATGCGGGAATCGCTTCGCCGTCGATATAATTGCAGACGGTAGAGAGCAGTCCGGCCTTATATCCCAATTTACGGAACAGGTTATAGAGCAGTGTGGCGATAGTCGTTTTCCCGTTCGTACCCGTGACGCCTACTACCGTCATCTGACTTGAAGGCTCCCCGTACCATGCCGAGGCGATGCGTCCCAGCGCGTCCGCCGAATCAGGGATGGTGATGAACACGGCGGCTTTACGGGCGGCTTCCGGAACGTTCCCCGAAACCTCCGGAACATTCCCCGAAGCCTCCGGAGCTTTCCCCAAAGCCTCCGGAACATTCCCCAAAGCCTCCGGAACATTCCCCGAAGCCTTCGGAGCGTTCCCCAAAGCCTCCGGAACATTCCCCGAAGTCTCCGGAGCGTTCCCCGAAGCCTCCGGAACGTTCCCCGAAGCTTCCGGAACGTTCCCCGAAGCCTCCGGAACATTCCCCGAAGCCTCCGGAACATTCCCCGAAGCTTCCGGAGCGTTCCCCGGGATGCCCGGGGGATAGCCCAAAGTGTCCGCGCTTAGATGACCTTGCTCAAAACCATGCAGCGCGAGAGATAAGTTCGGGGCAGCAGCATGTTCGCATACGACGGCAACAGCGCCCTGCCCGATAGCCGCCGCTATGTAATCATGCCCGTCGACAGCCGTTCCTTTCACGGCGACAAACAGCGACCCCGGCTCGACAAGCCTCGAATCCGACTGCACGCCGGTTATTTCAGGATCATGCTCTCCCGATATACGGCCAAGACCTGCGATATTTATCAATTCAGATAACTTCATACATACATCTATATTAATCACTTTAATGTCAACACAACCGTTTGTCCCGGCGTCACTTTACTGCCTTTTCCGACGGATTGAGACACAACGCGCCCTTTTCCCGAAAGGGTTACCTGCAATCCGCAGTTTTCGAGCGCATATACGGCGTCCTTGGCGCCCATACCGGCAACATCGGGAACAAGAGACCCTGCCGCAGGCAATCCCTTCAATGTAATGCCCTGACTGTTTTCATTTGCGGTCACAAATTTCGAGTCGACTTTACCGGTCGTATTTGACTTTATTTTAAGTTCATCCATTATATTCCTCAATGCCATATAATCCCCGTTTTTCACATCAGGATAAATGACTTTCAACGAATCGTCCGAGACCTTTTTCATGTCGAATACCGTACAATTCGCATATATCTTTTCGGCAATCTCCTTCACTACCGTACCACACATCAGACCTCCCGACGGAACGCCCGACCGCGGGTGCGAGATAACCACAATACACGTATAAAGCGGGGCTTCGTACGGGAAGTATCCGCAAAAAGACACGTGATGACCGGCTGTCCGGTATACCCCGCCGCTTGCTATCTGCGCAGTCCCCGTTTTTCCGGCAATTGTTATCACCTCCGAACGGGCAGGTTTTCCCGTCCCGTCCCGATGAGCCGGCGAAGGATCCTGATAATTTACTACATTATATAACATACCCTGTACGATTTTCAACGTGTGTTTCGAACAGATCTCCGGTATGACTACTTCCGGATCAAAATGCTTGATAACTTTACCGTTTTTCATAATATCCTTCACGAACATGGGGCGAACCATTTTCCCGTTATTTGCGATTGCATTGAAAAAAGCGAGGGTCTGGATCGGCGGTATCTGTACTTCGTATCCGAAAGACATCCACGGGAGCGACGTCTTAGACCAATACCGGTCGCCCGGCCAGCGTAATTTCGCCTTTCCCGCACCGGGAATTTCGACTTTAAGATCGGCATCCATGCCTATGCGGTGAAGACCTTCTATAAATTTTTTGGGATTGTTCTCATATCCTTTCAGGATTATTTTAGCGATGCCTACATTCGAAGAATACCAGATAGATTTCTCGGCAGAAATCATGCCATAACCTCCGCGATGAGCGTTATGGTCGTTAATTTTACTGTTCGAATACGCATAAACGCCCTTGCCCACATCGACCGGCGTTCCGGGTTCCACAACCTTGTCTTCGAGGGCGACCATCATCGACGCCACCTTGAACGTAGAGCCGGGTTCTATCACATCGGCAACGGCATGGTTCACCGTTTCGGCAAAACGGCCGGGGCCTACCCGTCCCAGGTTTGTAATTGCTTTTATCTCTCCCGTTTTAACCTCCATGACGACAGCCGTTCCGGCATCCGCATCAAGCTCTTTAAGCTTATCCGCAAGCGCCTTTTCCACCAAATCCTGAATGTTAATATCTATGGTAGAGCGAACGTCCATCCCGTTTTCCGGTTCAACCGCAACAATATTTGTCCACCTCCCGCCTACACGCTGTACGGAATTTAACCCGGCTACGCCACGAAGCAACGAATCATACTGCAATTCCAGCCCGTTCTTTCCCTTCGTAACTCCCAGCGAATCAATCTCGCTATAGATGTCTCCTACCGTACGCGAGGCGAGCATGCCGAACGGTTTTTGACGCTGCATCATTTCTTTTGTGATAAATCCGCTGCGCGTCCAGTGAAAACGAAGGAATGGATATGTCTTTATCTCTTTCAGGTCGGTATACGACACACGTCCTTCGTATATGGGATACTGGCGTTTCTGCGATTTGAGCCCTTTCAGCAGGTGTGCCTTATAGCCTGCCGCCGTACGGTTTTTCAACTTCAGGGAAAGGTAATGCGATAAGGAATCCACATTGTTATGTCTGGCGTTTTTAAACGAATCCACCGCAAATCCTTCCGCTCCGAAATCCATATACAGATAATATTGGGGCGCGCTTGTTGCCATAATCCGGTCATCGTCCGAATATATATTTCCCCGCGCAGGACTGACGCGAAGAGGACGTTTCGATCTTTCGGCAACCTTAAGCCACTCTTTTTGTTCCACAACGCCTATCCTGAACGCCGAAACGAGTATGGCAATCGCTACAAAGAACAGAAACACTGTGATAATAAAGTAACGGAAAAAGATACCTTCATCTTTCTCATTTACCTTTCTGGCTGTTTTTTTTGACGACATTTCCTTTATATATAGCGTTTACAATACCGGACGACCTCCTATTTATGAAGCGTATAAGGCGGCGTTTTCGCTTTTTCAAGCCCCAATCCCTGCCGTTTAACAAGTTCTTCCACCTGCGACGGACGGGTATTGCTCGTCAGCCGGGTGGATATGGACAATGCCTCATACTTCACATCTTTCAGCTGCTCCTGAAGACGGTCTATCTCGCGAAGCTTTATTATGCACGTATAACGGTTGCTGATATAGAAGAAAAACAACAGCATAATGAGCACAATCATTTTCGTATGTTTAATCACAAAATCTTCTTTCAGTATACCTCCACCTAAAATATACATCACGGAAATACGTTTTTTCTTTTTTGTTTTTTCCATAAACAAGTCCTTTTAATTTCATATCATTCCCCCGGTCAGAGCTTTTCCGCTATCCGCAACTTTGCGCTTCTCACACGGGGATTTTCTTCTATTTCTTCTTCCGAAGGAATCACAGCCTTACTTAACATGCGTAAAGGCGACTGAACATTCCCGTAAAAATCCCGGATCACATTCCCTTCGAAATTTCCGGCTTTCATGAAGTTTTTCACTAACCGGTCTTCCAGCGAATGATACGTTATGACCACCAGCCGGCCTCCGGGCGTGAGCAACTTAAGCGACTGCATCAATAACTCGCGTAAAGACTGCATTTCCTGATTTACTTCCATGCGCAGAGACTGAAAAACCTGCGCCAGAAACTTCTTTTCCTTTTCCTTACCGGAAAAAGGCGCCAGTATCGCCAGCAAATCGGAAACTTTCCGCAACGGATTTGATTCCCTCGCTTTCACGACCGACGACGCCATCCTGCGTGAGTTCCTCAACTCGCCGTACTGATAAAACACATCCGCCAGTCTGTCCTCCGCATACTTGTTCAGCACATCGGCTGCCGTCAGTCCTTCGCGGTTATTCATGCGCATGTCAAGCGTTCCGTCGAAACGAAATGAGAATCCGCGATTTTCATCATCAAGATGATGCGACGACATGCCCAAATCCGCAATAAGACCGTTAATCTCCTTTTCCTTATGATAACGCATAAAGTTCGACAAATAGCGAAAGTTACTGCGAACAAACGTAAACCGCTCATCCTCCGGAACGTTTTTTTCGGCGTCGGCATCCTGATCAAAGCCGTATAAACGACCGTTTTTGCCTAACCGTTCCAGAATCCCGCGCGAATGTCCTCCGCCTCCGAACGTGGCGTCAACATAATGCCCCGAAGGTTCAATATTCAACCCTTCCATGCTCTCCCGAAACAGGGCGGGGACATGATATTTCAGTTCTTTTCCAATCATTCTCAAGCGTTTATCATTATAAAAAAGACGTAACAATCTGATTAGACGGGTAAAATTATACATTTTCCACGTCTCATGCAAAGAAATATAAAAAAAAGTTTTCAACATCCCGCTTTCACGCTACATTCCACGCGCTTATTCATTCATTATCACCGCATGACGTGTTTGCAAATGCAAATGTCATAAATAATTCATCTTTTTGTAACAGCAAAAGGCTTTTTTAAAATAAATTATTACTATTTTTGCGCATCCAAAAACCGACTTTATATGGATACACGTATAGATGTAAGGCAGATTTTAAAGATGAAACTAAAGAATAAGGCCGACAAAATCCCTGATTTTGTTGTGAATTATCTTATTCGCATAATTCATCAGGACGAAATCAACGAAATCCTGACAAGATATAAGGACTTGCAGGGCGTCGATTTCATGGAAGCGCTGGTAGAAGATTATTTCAACGTCACCCTGAATGTTAAACATGCGGAGAACCTCCCTCCCGGCGAAGGACGGTACATCTTCGCATCCAATCATCCGCTCGGAGGTTTTGACGGGATTTGCCTGTCGTACCTGCTCGGAAAACATTATCGCGGGAATGTCCTGTATCTCGTAAACGACCTGTTGCTTGCCATACCTAATCTGCGTTCAATATTTGTTCCGGTCAACAAACACGGCGCCCAAAGCAGGGAGGCGGCTAAAAAAACCGAAGAAGCGTACGCTTCCGACAACCAGATTATCACTTTTCCGGCGGGATTATGTTCACGAAAACATAAAAAGGAAATAAGAGACCTGAATTGGAAAAAATCCTTTATACAAAAGGCTGTTGAGCATAAAAGAGATATCGTTCCCATCTATTTCGGAGGACGTAATTCGGACTTTTTTTACCGTCTGGCAAATTTTAGAAAGCTGATCGGGATAAAAATGAATTTGGAAATGTTATATTTGCCGGACGAATTGTTTAAAACCAAAAATAAAGTATTTGACATCCACGTCGGCAAACCCGTGTCGTGGGAAACATTCGACGCAAGCAAAAAGGCGACCGAATGGGCGGAATGGATGAAAAAAGAAGTATACAAACTCGTAGAAAATTAGATATAAAAATTATGAAGAATGTGATTGATCCGATAGACAGAAAAATTCTCAAATCTGAGCTTACTCCGGAAAAAAAATTAAGGAGCACGAACAAGTCCAATAATGAAATATATATCACAACAGCACAGGATGCTCCGCAAACCATGCTTGAAATAGGCCGTTTACGCGAAATCGCTTTCCGTTACTACGGAGGCGGAACGGGACTGCCTTGCGACATAGACGAATTTGACACAATGGAAGGTGCCTACCGCCAACTCATCGTCTGGAGCCCGGAAGACGAAGAGATTCTCGGTGGCTACCGTTTTTTGTGCGGCTCCGACGTCCGGTTTGACGAACAGGGAAAACCAATACTTGCGACGGCTCACCTGTTCAATTTCTCCAAGGATTTTCTTTCCAATTACCTGCCGTACACGGTAGAGTTAGGCCGTTCTTTCGTTTCGCTCGACTATCAGGCCTCCCTCGGACGCACAAAAGGCGTCTTTATCCTCGACAACCTGTGGGACGGACTTGGCGCACTGCCGGTCATCGACCCGTCGTTAAAATATTTCTACGGAAAAGTGACCATGTACAATACCTACGACACGAAGGCTCGCGACATGATATTATATTTCCTCAAATTACATTTCCCCGATAAGGAAAACCTCGTTACACCGATACATCCGTTAGAAACCGGCTCCGACGGAGAAAAACTGGCCGGACTGTTCAACAACAATAATTTCAAAGAAGACTACAAAGTGCTGAACCACGAAGTACGCAAACTCGGTATCAACGTACCGCCGTTAGTGAACGCATACATGAGCCTCTCCCCCAAGATGCGCTCATTCGGAACGGCAATTAACAAAGAATTCGGCGATGTTGAAGAAACCGGCATCCTCATCGCAATAAACGAAATACTCGAAGAAAAGAAAAAACGCCACATGGAAACATTCCTCCGAGACGCAAGCATCGACCAGCTCCAAATCATAAAAGTGAACTGACGGAAGTGAGGCAAACCGCTAAG
>JAITDQ010000218.1 GCA_031282485.1 Tannerella sp.
GGGGATAAGAGCCGTCGACCGGATGGACGGAACCGCTTTCTCTTACGGAATAAAAGATATCCTGCAAACGGTCGACGGTCTGGAAACGTACCGCAGTTACGCCGACCGGTTTTCGCACGAGGAATCAAGATATATAAACAGCTACACGGACTATGAAGAATGGTCGCGCAGTCGTACGTTTTATATAAGGACATTTGTCGAACCCGGCAGTCATCTCCGTTTCACCGCAAGTCGCAATTCCGGGAAAATAACGATTAACGAAGAGCGCATCTATCATGTAAATATCGCCCTGACCGACCTGTACGGCAATACCTGCAACGTCCCCGTGAAAATAAAAGGAAAGAAGCAGGACATAACGCCTCCGGATACGGCCGGCGCAAAACTGATGCGATGGTACGACTGCAACACATTCAACTCAAAGGATATTTCCCTGACGATTCCACGTAACAGTTTGTACGGCAATATTTTTATGCGCTACAACGCCTCGTCTTCGCAACCATTCTGTTCGGCCGTTCATACCCTGCATCCGCAGCCCGTACCCCTGCACGAGCCGGCACAACTGTCGATTCACACGGAGCGCACGCCTGAACAGGCCGATACGGCGCAGTTCGGCATAGTCCTTATAAACGCCTTCACCGGAAAATTTTCGTGGGTCGGAGGCGTGTATCGCGACGGGTGGATGGATGTCGGAATATACGAGCTGGGAACATACGCCGTCGCATGCGATACCGTTCCGCCCGTAATAACGCCGGTCGAGCCGGGTAAATGGCGTGAAAAAAAGCAGATTAATATCCGTATAACCGATGCTTTGAGCGGAATTTCCACGTACAGGGGTGAAATCGACGGCAAATATGCACTGTTTGAATTTGACGGCAAAAAGGCCATGCTGTCATATCGTTTTGACAACGAACGGTTACATCCCGCTTATCATCATTTAATACTCACGGTTACAGACAGGTGCGGAAATAAATCCGAATACCGTCATGCCTTCTCCTGGTAAATTTATCCGGTTTGGCGGTGCGCATTAAATATTTTTCCATACCTTTGGAACGTTTTTTAATTATTGAAGCAAGTCATTTTATACATTAGAGAATGGAGAACAGGGAATTAATAGAAGAAATAAGAAAAAAAGCACAGGTCTGGTCAGGCAAAGATTATGATGAAGCAACGCGCAATCAGGTGCAAGCCATGCTGGACAATCCGGATCCGGCCGACCTGATTGAATCGTTCTACAAAGATCTGGAGTTTGGGACAGGCGGTCTGCGCGGTATTATGGGAGCGGGAACCAATCGTATAAATAAATATACCACAGGCGCGGCAACGCAGGGGTTGTCCAACTATCTGAAAAAGGAATTTGCCGGTTTGCAGGAGATAAAGGTTGTTATCGGACACGACTGCCGTAACAACAGCCGTAAGTTCGCGGAAATATCCGCCGACATATTCTCGGCAAACGGGATAAAGGTTTATTTGTTCGACGATTTGCGTCCGACGCCGGAAATGTCTTACGTTATACGCAAACTGAAATGCCAAAGCGGTATTATTCTGACCGCATCTCACAATCCGAAAGAATACAACGGATACAAAGCATACTGGGACGACGGGGCGCAAATGATCGCTCCTCACGATAAAAATACGATTGCGGAAGTAAACAAGATTCGTACCGCAGCCGATATAAAGTTCAACGGCGATAAAAGCCTCATTCAAATTATCGGGAAAGATATTGACGAAGCGTATATCAGCGACCTGAAAACCATCTCGCTCTCGCCCGAAATCATTTCCCGCCACAGGGATATGAAAATTGTTTATACGCCGATTCACGGTTCGGGAGTTCATCTTATCCCTGCCGCTTTGAAACATTTCGGCTTCACGAACATCATCCATGTGCCCGAACAGGACGTCGTAAGCGGTGATTTCCCCACCGTCTTGTCGCCCAATCCCGAAGACCCTGCCGCCATGTCGATGGCTGTGGACAAAGCCCGGGAAACGGATGCCGAGTTGGTACTCGCCTCCGATCCCGACGCCGACCGGGTGGGCGCGGCCGTTAAAAACAACGACGGCGAATGGACGCTCCTGAACGGAAACCAGACGGCGCTCCTCTTTATTTACTATCTGATAACGCGCCGGAAAGAACTCGGACTGCTGGAAGGAAAAGAATACATCGTAAAGACAATCGTAACAACGGAAACCATACGCACCATAGCGGAAAGAAACGAAGTAGGCTTCTACGACGTCTATACCGGTTTCAAATGGATTGCCGACGTGATTCGTAAAAACGAAGGCAAGAAAACATACATCGGCGGCGGCGAAGAAAGTTACGGCTTCCTGTGCGAAGATTTCGTTCGCGACAAGGATGCCGTTTCCGCCTGCTGCATCCTGTCCGAAATCGCCGCATGGGCCAAAGACCGCGGCCTTACCATGTTCCGCCTGCTGCATCGGATTTATGCGGAATACGGATATTCCATGGAAACGGGCATTTCCGTCGTTAAGAAAGGAAAAAGCGGAGCGGAGGAAATCGAAGCCATGATGAAAAATTTCCGCGAAAACCCGTTAAGGGAAATTGCAGGTTCCAAAGTTACAATGACGTATGATTTCGCATCGCTGAAAGGACACAGTTTCGCGGACGACGAAGATTTCTCGCTGAATATGCCCACCACATCGAACGTCCTCCAGTATTATACGGAAGATAACACAAAAATATCCATACGTCCTTCGGGAACGGAACCTAAGATTAAGTTCTATATCGAAGTTCACGAGCCGGTAAAATCCGTAGCAGACATACCCGGCGCCGAAAAAACGGCTTCCGAAAAAATAGAAAATATAAAAGTATCGTTAGGAATAACCGGTTGAACCGAATCGGGCAAACCGTTTAGGAATGTGAAATAAACAATAAACAGTTTTGAATAAAGCCGCTATGCACAGCGTCTCTAAAGGGCTGAAAGCCCGATAATCAATAGCGCAGGGCAACGCCCTGCGAAACGGGAATGATCCTCCAACCAGCCCTGAAAGGGCGTAATCATTCGGGATGTCGCCCTTGCAGGGCTTGGGGTGTTAGATGTCGCGTACCACAGGGCGTTGCCCTGCGCTATTGATAGAAGGCTTTCAGCCTTATTCTTAATCGGGCAGATACGACATATCCTCGTCGTGCATCTGTTTAAACGCTTTTCCCAACATGGCAGTGATATCGCCGGCAATCATGCTCTCCTCCGAAAGGTGTGCAGCAGCAAGGTTTCCGGCGACACCATGAATATACACGGCAATAACCGACGCCTCCTCCGGACGGTATCCCTGAGCCAGCAATCCTGAAATAATACCCGTCAGCACATCCCCGCTGCCTGCCGTAGCCATGCCGGGATTACCGGATGTGTTGAAAAACGCTTTTCCCGAAGGCGTGCAAACAACCGTATAAGCGCCTTTAAGCACGACACATATCTTTTGTTCGGCAGCAATGGAACGCGCCTTTTGGATACGTTCGTAAGCATTCTCGCTCCGGCCGGCCAGACGGTCAAATTCTTTCGGATGCGGCGTAATAACCGTGTTCTGCGGCAACCGGTACAGCAACTCGCTGTTTGCCGCGACGATATTCAGCGCATCGGCATCGAGAACCAGCGGTTTCTCGCCGGCGCGGGCAAGCAATTTCTCGACAACCGCCTTCGTCTTGTCATTGACGCCCAAACCGGGACCGATACCGATCACATCATACCGCGAAAGGTCAGGAAGTTCCGTTATAAAATCAGGATGAACATCCGCCTCCGTCATTGCCTCCGGCAGCGACGTCTGCATAACGGCCTCGCCACGCTCGGGAACGTGAACGGTCAGCAATCCTGCGCCACTGCGCATACAACTTTTGGCCGACAGTATCGCCGCACCCATTTTCCCGCGACTTCCCGCCACAAGCAACGCATGTCCGAAATCGCCCTTGTGCGCGAATCGCTCCCGCCTACGGATAAGCGATGCTATATCTTCGTCCGTAATAAGTCCGTAGGGTGTTTTTGTCTTCAACAAAGCGTCGGGATGAAGCCCGACAGGAAGCGTTTTCCATTCACCCACATAATGGGCGTTTTCCGGCAATAAAAAGGATAATTTGGGAAACTCGAACGTCAGCGTCAAATCCGCCTGGATGGTATACTGCAGATTATTATCCTTATTATCCTCCCCGAACAGCCCCGAAGGGATATCTATGGATACGACCGTCGATTCCGAATGATTGATATAATCAACGATCCCGGCAAACCCTCCTTCCAGCGGACGGTTAAGCCCCGCCCCGAAAAGCCCGTCGATAATGATGTCCTGCGGGTTAAACACCGGAGGAGAAAACGAGGAAATCACTTCCGTAAACTGTTCACAGTCACCCTCCTTTATACGTCTTTTATTCTCTTCACATTCAGGCGAAAGTCTGTTCGACGGATTTATAAGATATGTATATACATTATAACCCCGTTCCGTCAGCATACGCGAGACAGCCAGCGCATCAGCCCCGTTATTTCCCGGTCCCGCAAAGACATACACCCGTTTCTGACGCGAAGCATACCGCCGGCTAAATTCATTCACAAAAACCGACGCCGCACGCTCCACCAAATCGACCGGTTCTATGGGTTCGTTGGCTATCGTATACTCGTCTATCTCCTTAATCTTTGAAGCTTCAAATAATTTCTTCATAGCATATTAATTTTGTGGCAAATATAGTGCAAGTTTTTAATATTAAAACAACGAAAGGCAAAAAAA
>JAITDQ010000357.1 GCA_031282485.1 Tannerella sp.
CGTTTATTTTGTATTCCCCCCCTCAAGCGCTATCTTTGCGGGCAAATTTAAAAAGCAGGACGAACGTAATGGAATACAACTTTAAGGAAATCGAGAAAAAATGGCAGGCAAAATGGGCTGCCGACAAAACGTATGAAGTAAAGGTCGATGAAAACAGACCGAAAATATATGTACTGGACATGTTTCCATACCCGTCGGGCGCCGGGTTGCACGTCGGGCATCCGCTCGGATACATAGCATCCGATATCTATTCGCGTTTCAAACGCCTGCAGGGATTCAACGTACTGCACCCTATGGGTTACGACGCCTACGGGTTGCCGGCCGAACAGTATGCCATTCAAACCGGACAGCATCCGGCCGTCACGACCGAAAAAAACATAAACCGCTATCGCGAACAGATGGACAAAATAGGCTTCTGCTACGACTGGAGCCGCGAAATACGCACGTCGGAACCGGAATATTACCACTGGACACAATGGGCTTTCATCAAAATGTTCAACAGTTATTACAGTTATGAACTCCGGCAGGCGCGCCCGATAGAAGAACTTACAGACACATTCGCCCGCACCGGAACCAAAGGACTGAACATCGCATGCAGCGAAGAACTTTCGTTTACGGCCGACGAATGGAACGCAAAAACCGGGAAGGAAAAACAGGAAATATTACTCAACTACCGTATCGCATACTTGGGCGATACGATGGTAAACTGGTGTCCGGCGCTGGGCACCGTTCTGGCAAACGACGAAGTCGTCAACGGCGTCTCCGTTCGCGGAGGACATGCGGTAGAACAAAAAGTCATGCGCCAGTGGTGCCTCCGCGTGTCGGCATACGCCCAACGCCTCCTGGACGGGCTGGAAACAATCGACTGGACAGGTTCGCTGAAAGAAACGCAGCGCAACTGGATAGGCCGTTCCGAAGGCGTCGAAATGACGTTCAAAGCGAAGGATTCCGACCTGGGAATAGAAATATTCACTACCCGCGCGGATACGATTTTCGGCGTCACCTTCATGGTTCTCGCGCCTGAAAGCGAATACGTCCCCGCCCTGACCAAACCCGGACAGGCCGCCGAAGTCGCCAAATACCTGGAAGCGACGAAAAGGAAGACGGAACGCGAACGCCAGGCAGACCGGCAGGTGACCGGCGTGTTTACCGGCTCGTATGCCGTTAACCCGCTGACGGACGAAGCCATCCCCGTATGGATAAGCGATTACGTACTGGCCGGATACGGAACGGGAGCTATCATGGCCGTACCCGCACACGACAGCCGCGACTATGCATTTGCAAAACACTTCAACCTGCCCGTCATACCCCTCATCGAAGGCTGCGACATCACCGAAGAAAGTTTCGACGCCAAAGAAGGCCGCATGACAAATTCGCCGCGCGTGGAAAATCAAAAGGAAGGCGGCCTCGTACTGAACGGGCTGGAAGTGCCGGCCGCCATCGCAAAAACAAAAGCTTATATCGAAGAAAAAAGGCTGGGACGCATCAAAATCAACTACCGCCTGCGCGACGCGATATTCAGCCGCCAGCGCTACTGGGGCGAACCGTTCCCCATTTACTACGATGCCGACGGCCTGCCACAGCCGATACCGCAGGAATGTCTGCCGCTGGAACTCCCGGACGTGGATAAATACCAGCCGACCGAAACGGGCGAACCGCCCCTCGGACGCTCCGGCAAATGGGCATGGGATACGGTCGAAAGGAAAGTCACGGAAACATCAAAAGTCGACAACCGCACCATATTCCGGCTCGAACTGAACACCATGCCCGGATTCGCCGGCTCTTCGGCCTATTACATCCGTTACGAAGACCCCCGCAACGGCAGGGCGCTGGTCGACCGGAAAATAAACGGATACTGGCGCAATGTAGACCTGTACCTCGGCGGCACCGAACATGCAACGGGACACCTCATATACAGCCGTTTCTGGAACAAATTCCTCTACGACCTGGGCATCATACGCGACGACGAACCGTTCCGCAAACTGATAAATCAGGGCATGATACAGGGGCGTTCCAACTTCGTATACCGGATAAACGGGACGAACCGTTTCGTTTCCCTGAATCTGAAAGACCGTTACGACGTCACCCCGTTGCATGTCGACGTGAATATCGTCAGCAACGACGTGCTGGATACGGAACAGTTCAAAAAATGGAGGCCGGAATTTGCCGGCGCCGAATTTATCCTCGAAGACGGCAAATACATCTGCGGCTGGGCAGTGGAAAAGATGTCAAAATCCATGTATAACGTAGTAAATCCCGACGTGATCGTCGAAAAATCCGGCGCCGACACGTTACGCATGTACGAAATGTTCCTCGGCCCGCTGGAACAGTCCAAACCGTGGGATACGAACGGCATCGACGGCGTGCACCGCTTCCTGAAAAAACTGTGGGGATTATACGTCAGCCCCGGCGGGGAATGGGCGCTCACCGGCGGCGAACCGTCGGCCGACGAACAAAAATCGCTGCATAAACTGATAAAAAAAGTCACCTACGACATCGAACACTTCTCGTTCAACACCTCGGTAAGCGCATTTATGATTTGTGTCAACGAGCTTGCCGCACTGAAATGCAGGAAGCGGGCGATACTCGAAAACCTCCTCGTCGTACTGGCGCCATTCGCCCCGCACATCACGGAAGAATTGTGGCACAGAGCCGGCCATACGACAACGATCTTCGACGCAAAGTGGATCGCGCACGACGAGAAATATTTGATAGAAAACACGGTCACTTACGCCGTTTCGTTCAATGGCAAAACGCGTTTCAGCCTCGACCTCCCGGCCGGAATGTCGAAGGAAGCCACCGAAAAGGCCGTGCTTGAACACGAAAATACCCTGAAATGGACGGACGGAAAGACGCCCCAAAAAGTCATCGTCGTTCCCGGTAAAATAGTGAACATCGTCATAAAATAGACGGACGGCAGAGGCGGCCGACGCCTCAAAAACGAATAATCAGATACATAATATGCGATATGAAAAAATCTTTTAAAAAAATATATTATCCGGCAAAGGATTATATCCTGATATTCCTGGGAACCGCCATATATGCGTTCGGCTTTAACGGTTTTATCCTCTCGAAAGAAATCGTGCCCGGAGGCCTTACCGGTGTAGGGTCGCTTATTTTCTACGTGACAAAAATTCCGGTATCCGTGTCTTACGCTTCCGTAAACGTGTTATTGCTGTTTATCGCGTTTCGAATGCTCGGACGCCGTTTTGTGATTAACTCGCTGTTCGGCATCGTGTCGCTCACGCTCTCCCTGATGTTTTTCGAATGGCTGCTCGGCGGCAAACCGCTCGTCTACGGCGAACCGTTCATGTCCATCATTATCGGAGGCTCACTGTGCGGCGCCGGGCTTGGCATCATCTTTTCGGCAAACGGCAGCACGGGCGGAACGGACATAATCGGCGCAGCAATAAACAAATACAGGAACATCTCTATCGGAAGGGCTTTGCTGTACTGCGATTTCGTGATTATCGCCTGTTCATATCTGGTATTCCACGATGTCGACAAGATTGTTTTCGGATACGTGGCGATGTTTACCGAAATGTACATACTCGACCGCGTCCTGAATGCAAACAACCAGTCTGTGCAGTTCCTTATTTTTTCGCAAAAATATCAGGAGATTGCCGATTGCATCATAAAAGACCTCGACAGAGGGTGCACAATCCTCAACGGGGAAGGCGGTTTTTCGAAACAGCCGGTAAAAGTTGTCGTCTTACTGGCCAAGAAAAGAGAAAGTTCGATGATCTTCCGGCTGATAAAAAATATTGACAAACAGGCTTTTATTACGCAGAGCAACGTGCAGGGCGTATACGGGGAAGGCTTCGAACGGCTAAAGGCATAAGGCCGCACGGTAAAATCTCCGGCGCGTCGAAACAATTTTAACTGTCTTTTCCCGTTATTGAATATGTAAACTTTGAAAATGATGAAAACAATTGTTTTTGCGACAAACAACGCACATAAACTGGAAGAAGTCCGCGCTATTATTTCAGACGGGGTGAAAATCGTAAGCCTGCCGGACATCGGCTGTCACGACGACATTCCGGAAACCGCCGGCACGCTTGAGGGGAACGCCCTGCAAAAAGCCCGCTATGTAAAAGAACATTTCGGGCATGACTGCTTCGCCGACGATACCGGCCTCGAAGTAGAGGCGCTCAACGGCGAACCGGGAGTCCGCTCCGCCCGCTATGCCGGCGACGGACACGATTCGAACGCCAACGTGGAGAAACTGCTTCGCGCCCTCGAAGGCGAACAAAACCGGAAAGCCCGCTTCCGAACCGTAATAGCGCTAATCATAAACGGACAGGAACTTTTTTTCGAAGGAATTGTCAACGGACAGATCACGGAAAGTAAACGCGGCACGTACGGATTCGGCTATGATCCGGTTTTCGTCCCGGACGGGGCTGACGAAACATTTGCAGAATTAGGTGCAGGCATAAAAAACAGAATAAGCCACCGGGCTATTGCAACATGCAAACTGGCCGCATGGTTTAAACAGCAGGCCGGCGACGCGTCCCGACATGCCTTTTTCAACATTATATAAACACAATGAATAATACTCAAAAGAAAATAAGCAACTTGTTATCCAATCACACAATAACAAAGCGCCTATATCTTTTAATTTTTAATTTTTAATTTTTAATTGAATAAAGTGGAGTTCAGGAATTTAATAATAGCCGTCCTGTCGGTTTTTTCCGCATACGCACACGCACAGACGCCGGCAGCACAAAACTACAAGGACTGGAAAACATACCTTGCGTACAGCGAAGCAACAAAAGTTGCCGAATCAAACGACCGCATTTACGTAGTGTCGAACGGATCATTATACAGCTACGGAAAAGAAGACAGGGAAATCAAAACCTACTCAAAACAGAGCGGACTGAGCGACACCGATATCCGTTTAATAAAATACGCTCCCGATTATCAGATGCTAATCCTCATCTACCAAAACGGAAATATTGACCTCTACGATAAGGACGGCATCAAAAACATGCCGGACCTGAAAAACGCCACAAACATACAAAGCAAAGGCGTAAATACCGTTTATTTCTACAATGAATACGCATACATTTCCTCCGATTTCGGCATCATGGCGCTCAACCTCCGCAGAAAGGAAGTAGCAGACACCTACAAAACCGACTCGACCTATGCCGTCTGCATCCTTCGCGATACGATTTATGCCGCCACTGCGAAGGGACTGATAAAGGCGTCTTTAAAAGACAATCTTCTCGACATAAACAACTGGAAGGAAAAAAAACCGAACACAACGGATTTCAACGGGAAAGACATCATTAACATGTGCCTTTTTCAGGATAAGCTCTTCTTTTGCGTGAAAAGAAACGGCGTTTACTATGAAACATCCGGTGGGGAAGTAAAAGCACTGATAAAACAGGCATATATAAATAATATAACTGTCCAGTCAAATCAACTGTTAGCGTATACCGACGACGATCTTTTAATTTACACGGATGTCGATAATTTCTCCTACGTACATATCGGTTCGATATATGATATAGTATCCCTGAAAGACGACGGGAAATACTGGATAGCGTCGGGCATTAACGGACTTATCGGCATGGAAAGAGGCAGCGACGG
>JAITDQ010000015.1 GCA_031282485.1 Tannerella sp.
CTGTCGGAAATCCTTCGCATACAGCTCGAAATTGCGGAGCTGGAAAATACGTCGGAAAGCATCCTGTCGGAGATGACCGCCGAAAAGGCGCGTTTCAATGCCTTGCTGAACCGTCCGGCAAAAAATGAAGTGACCGTACCGGATACGTTTGCGCTGACGCCATACACGTTTGACATCGACATGGCAATGCAGTTGATAACGGAACAAAATCCGATGCTGGGAATGATACGGGCAGAATCGTCGGCATACGAAGCCAAGGAAGAGATGAGCCGGAAAATGAGTTATCCCATGTTTGGAATCGGTCTGCAGTATATGCTGATCGGCAAAAGAAGCGATGCCAACACGGCAACCGGCATGGACAGCGACATGGGAAGCGCAACGGGCAACAGCATGAACGGCGGCATGAACGGCAAGGATATGTTCATGCCCATGCTGTCCGTTTCGATTCCGGTTTTCAGAGGCAAATACAATGCGGCGCGAAAGGAAGCGCAATTTCAGCGCCGGGCGGCTCAAGCTAGGTACGACGAGGCGCTTAACAGTCTGGAAGCCGAATTTTACCGCGCCGGATATGAACTTGACGATGCGAAACGGAAAATCACGCTTTACCGCAAACAGGCCGCGCTCGCACGCACTGCATACGATTTGCTTGTGCAGGAATTTGTCTCCGGAAAAAGCGATTTAAGCAGCATCATACAAGTGCAGCGGCAACTGTCGGACTACCGTCTGAAGGAATCGGAAGCCATTGCCGGTTATAATACGGTAGTCGCAACGATTCAAAAAATGATTTCATCAAAAAATGTAGAACAATAAAAAAATAATCACAAATGAAACAATCACATACCCCAAAGAATAAAAATGAGCAAATAGCACTCCAATCTCATAATAACAAAGCACATATATCTTTTAATTTTTAATTTTTAATTGATCTCCCTATGGATGTAAAAACAATATTTAAGAATGCCTACCTGCGTGCAGGAATCACCCTCATCGCAGGGCTGGTTTCAGGCTGGCTGATATCCCGGCTGTCGGATGCCGGCGATAAACAGGCCGGACACAGCCACGAACCGACGCCGGACGGTGTCAACCTCCCGTCGGACGAAGCGCCGCAACCACAAGTGTGGACATGCGCCATGCATCCGCAAATCAGACAGGACAAGCCCGGCAAATGTCCCTTATGCGCCATGGATTTGATTCCGCTTAAAAAATATTCGCCGGCGGCAGGCGACGACGCCCTCGACCCCGACGCCCTCCTGCTGTCGGACGAGGCGGTCGCCCTTGCCGGCATACAGACAACCCCCGTTAGCCGGAGCAATCCCGTCGGGGAAGTTCGCCTATACGGAACGATACAGCCGGACGAACGCCTTGTCCGTTCGCAGGTTTCACATGTCGGCGGGAGAATCGAACGGCTGCTGGTGAACTTCACCGGCGAATCCGTCCGTCCCGGCCAAGTTATTGTGAGCATCTATTCTCCCGATTTGCAAAATGCACAGCAGGAACTGCTCGAAGCCGTGAAACTCAAGGATACGCAACCGGCGTTGCTCGATGCGGCGCGTGAAAAACTTCGCCGGTGGAAACTTTCCGATGAGCAGATTGCGCTTGTCGAACAGTCGGGTGAAGTATCGCCGTTGATGGACATTACGGCAAACACCGGCGGAATTGTCGTCGCAAAAAACGTGTCGCAGGGCGATTACGTCAGCCAGGGAAGCGTACTGTTCAGCGTAGCCGATTTGTCTTCCGTCTGGGCGATGTTCGACGCATACGAAGCGGATTTGCCGTATCTGAAAACCGGCGAAAGCGTAACCTATACGGTGCAGGCATTCCCCGGTAAAACGTTTTCGGGAAAGATTACCTTCATCGATCCGGTTTTGAACAGGACAAGCCGTACCGCCCGGGTGAGGGTGGAGACGGCCAATGCGGGAAGCCGGTTGAAGCCGGAGATGTATGCCTCCGCCGTCGTACGAGCTGGTTTGGGACAGGGCGGAGAGATGATTGTCATCCCCGGAACCGCTGTCCTGTGGACGGGAAAACGTTCAATCGTCTACGTAAAACAGGCGAACAGCGACGTTCCCGCCTTCCGCCTGCGCGAAGTGGAACTCGGTCCCGCCCTGGGCGATTCGTATGTCGTCCTGTCGGGTCTGGACGAAGGCGAAGAAATCGTCACCAACGGCGCCTTTACCGTCGACGCAAGCGCCCAGCTGGAAGGCCGGCGCAGCATGATGAACAGCGAAACGCCCTCGGCCGCAACTGTGCCGGGTGTTCCCGCTCAAACAGGCGTTTCCGCCCAAATAAAAGTGCAGGGACTGTGCGAAATGTGCAGGGAACGCATCGAAGACGCGGCAAGGAGTGTGAACGGCGTCCTGTCCGCTTCATGGGATTCAAACACCCTTCAGTTGCGCCTGAACATCGACCCGGCGAAAACGGACGAAGACGAAATCAGCAAAGCCGTCGCCGCCGCCGGCCACGATACGGACAGGCATAAAGCCCCCAAGGCGACTTACGACGCCTTACCCGAATGTTGCAAATACAGACAATAGTTTTAGTTATAATAATACAGTATTAATTTTTTAAAAAGTAATTCAAGATGAGAAAAACAGTTCTTTTAATCAGCGCAGTTGCCCTGCTGGCAACAAGTAATGTGTATGCACAGACGCACGACCACAGTTCCCACGCCCAACACCGGGAAACGACAAAGACCGCCTCCGGCACGGCGGCGCAACCGCAACCCGCGCCGGGCGCGACCACCGTCCTGACCGTCCGGGGAAGCTGCAACATGTGCAAGACCCGCATCGAAAAAACGGCAAAAGCCGTAACCGGTGTAACCTCCGCCGCCTGGGATTTAAAAACCAAAAAGCTGCAACTTGCCTTCGACGACAAAAAAACATCCCTCGAAGACATCTCAAAAGCCCTGGCGAAAGCAGGCCACGACACGGAAAAACACCGCGCCGACGACAAAACCTACAACGCCCTGCCACAGTGCTGCAAGTACCGGCAGCCGGATGCGAAGTAAAAATCAAAAGGCGAGCGAATATTCACAGAATTACAAAATTTACAGGATGAACATCTATTTGTAAATCCTGTAAATTCTGTAATTCCGCATCTCCTTTTTTTCCACTCTCAAAAACACTCCCCCGCAACATACCCCGAAGCAAACGCCCAGTGGATATTATATCCCCCCAACCGGCCGGTTATGTCAATTACTTCGCCGCTGAAGAAAAGTCCTTTTAGCAGCAGGCTTTCCATGCTTTCGGGATTGATTTCACCGGTGCAAACGCCGCCGACAGTAACTTCCGCTTTTGAAAAACCTTCGACGGAATCGGGGTAAACCGGGAACGAATGTACACATTCGGCTATGATATTACGCTCTTTTTTGCCGAGTTCAGCCACTTTACGTTCGGATAAATTGTCGGGGATTATTGCTTTGACAAGCCTTTCGGGTAAGAAATGCATGAACAGGTTTTTTACAAAGAGTTTCCCGTTGCGCGGCTCGTGCATTTGCGAAATCACATCTTCCGACGGCAGGAAATTTATCGTAACAACATCACCTTTTTCCCAGAAACAGGAACCCTGCAATACGGAAGGCCCGCTAATTCCTCTATGCGTGAATAATAAAGGCTCTTCTATTACGGGACTTTTTCCTGTAATTCGGATTTGTACGTCGAGGCTAATGCCCTGCAGGTTCAGTAGCGGAGAATCCTGCGGCAGGATAAAACCGGTAAGAGCCGGTTTCAGAGGCGTGACTTTATGGCCGAATTGCCGGGCTATCCTGTAACCCAAATCCGTCGCACCTGTTTGCGGCCATGCAAGTCCGCCTGTCGCCACGAGCAGGTTCTGCGATTCATACCACATTCCGTTTCCGCATTTTACCTGAAAACATGTCGTATACGACACTTCCGACACCTCCGTGTTTAGAGAAAAGTGAACGCCGTACTTCTCCGACGTCTGAAGCAGGTAAGAGACAAGTTCGTCCGCCCCTTTTTTACAAAAGATACGTCCGTGATCCCTTTCTTCGGTTTTTATGTCGGCTTTATGCAACAGGCCGAGTATGGAGCCGGTTGTAAACCGATTAAGCGCATGTTTGCAAAAAGAATTGTCTGCGCCGAAATAGTCCGATGCGGAAATGTACGTATTTGTAACGTTACATTTCCCGCCACCCGACACAAGCAGCTTTCTCCCCACTCTCCCCGCATGGTCTACGACTAACACCCTGCGCCCTCTTTTTGCCGCCTCTATCGCCGCCATAAGCCCGGATGCGCCGGCGCCTATAATAATAACATCATACATTTACGAATCTGCTTTTTCATTATTTTTTCACTGTTTGTTTTAAATATTTTTCTATCCGCTTATAAACCAGTGGAGTCTCGTTTCTCATCTGTTCGAACAGTTTTTTGTATTTGTCAGACGGCGAGAGAAAATGAATTTGCAGTTTAGAGAGAATTATCTTAAATAAAGTATTGGCTTTATGTTCTTCATTATCTGCAAAATATTCTTCACAGTGTTTGATTAATGCAAATAGTTCTGCTATTTCATCTTTACGGAAAACAGGCTTTTCTAAGGGTGTAAGTTTTAATTGCTGATTTATAGAACATTTTTGTTCGATTTTCTTTTTATCCAGAAACATAGCCACCGTCTCTGGGCATAGGGATAAGCAACAATAATTGTGCTCGCTTTTCATATTCCATCCGGAGGGCGATTCCAAAACGGTGTTTTGTAATTCGGGGATGTCGGTCAGCTTTTCATCCCGTTCGTTCACGGCGATGAAAGCCGTATATTTGGAGTCGATTTGATACAGGACGGCGATCTCAACGATTTGCTCTTTGTAGCCTTTGTTTTCGTTGTAAGGACGCGCCTCAATGTATTTTTCAGCCCGCCGGATCTGCTCGGCGGCATAGATTTTGTCGAGCGGAAGAATCGGCTGTTCCAATGTGTCTTTTTGAATGACAAATGAATACCGTTTGTTGCCGGTTTCGCAGACGAGTTCAAAATCGTCCGTAACGGCATCTGTTTCGAGCAATAAATCATAAAACTCGTGATTGAACAGCGTCTGCGTTTTTTCAATTTTGTCGATAACCCTGTGCCCATTATTGTTCAACTGGATATGAAACAGATTCGCCGACGAAACACGCGCAAACTGGCGGACAATGATTTCCTTAATCTGTTCATCGCGCACGATAAATTCCGCCTTGCCGCGCCCCGCATTTGCTATCGCCGTCAAACCGCTTTT
>JAITDQ010000080.1 GCA_031282485.1 Tannerella sp.
CCAGCTAATAATATTTACACCATAGACATAAATGTTTTTAGTAGAAGCCGGACATTCGTCGTAAACGAGTTTCCAGAATGGATAAGCGTCTTTGAAATTGTTCGATTTCGCATACGGGACGAACAGGCTTATGTTTGTAATACAGCGAATACTGTCTTCACCCGAACCGTAAGGCGTCCCGTTGTCTATCCCCTTTTGTGCGTTCATGCCTGTAACCATGAATGCACTTAGTACTAATGTAAGAACCTTTTTCTTCATATCTTAATAAATTTATATTGTTTAATATCAGTCAATTTTTCTCTTATGGAACCAGAGTTCGTTAAATGTATAGCTCAATGTCATTCTTAAATAGTCTTCATTTATCATCGTTTTGAGTCCCGGCTGTATTTTCATATACTCAAAAGATACATTAATAAACGAGCGCACATCGCTTATCGGGAATCCCAATCCGACCGTAGCGCCGTATTCTTTATAACTGTTACCGTTTACCATGATATACGAATTGGCGTAACTCAATCCCGCTCTGTATCTTACGCGGTTAAAGAACGGACGGGAATATAAATTGGGAATATATTCGACGCCGGCGCTTATCTTCGAACGGTTTTTAAACACATTGCGGTTTCCTTCAAAAGCGGTTTTTTCCCATTCCTGATAAGTGAAATCCGCAGCGATGATAAGTTTGTTGTCCTTCACATACGAAAGTCCTGCGCCGTATCCGGTCGGGAGTTCGAACGTTTTATCCGTTATCGTATCAACCACGGATTCCGTGCTCGACACGGCCTGATAAAGGTCGCCGTTCAGCCGTTTTTTCGGCGAGTATGTAAGCCCCACTATCGCCCTCTCCGTTTTACTCAGCGGATGTGTATATTGTAATCCCAAATCAAAAGTCACATCGTTGAATTTCATCCATTTTGTATTAGTAACGGATGTTGTGGAGTTTGACGACACATAAGCTGTCGCTGCCGTATGACTAATACTGCCGAACAGATAATTAATATTACCTCCGACGGAAAGACGCTTCTTCCATACGTCAACAGACAATCCGGCATACAACAGGTTTAATCCTCCCGTTCCGGTGAATGTTTCCCGGTACTGTTGTCCGTTGGACGTTTTGTATTCTTCGAAATTATACCCCACGTGCGTATACGGCAACAATCCGGCGCTCATGGCGATTCGCCGGTGCACCGGAAATTGCATGGCCATATACTCAACATTTCCGTTAATATCGTTTTGACTGTTTGTGCCGTCACTGAACCATGATAATTGTGCCGATGCTCCGAAGTCGAAAAGGAATGTCATGGAATCCATAGACGAATATGAAGCAGGATTCATCGGGTTAATCTGTTTCGATGAACGCAATCCGATTCCCACTCCACCCATCGACCTGCCTGCTCCGAATGAGCGATTGGCCAATTCTCCGTATCCATAACGTGTATAAGGAGAATTTGTACTGTTTTGCGCCGTTGCCGTTAAGGGAAAGGCGGATAAAGACAAAAGTCCTGATACAATCATCAGATTAATTCTTTTTTGCATTATATTCTAATATTCTGTTTAAACCAACTAAAACCAAATTAGCGTCTGCAAAGATGTGATTTTTAAGTCGTCTTTCAAAATAAAAGGAGTGACCCCCTGTTAAAAAAACGAAAATGTCTCCATATTTTGCTTTCAACGCATCAATAAAACCGTCCATTTCGTAAACGATACCGTTTATTACTCCGGCCAAAATCGCAGATTCGGTACTTGTCCCGATAAACGGGACTTCACTTTTTTCTTTCACCAGAGGCAATCGTCGCGTAAAGGTGTTAAGCGCCCGGAAACGGGTTGTCAAGCCGGGTGATATGTTGCCACCCTTGTAAATTCCGGATGATTCGATTACCTCGTACGTAATTGCTGTTCCGGCGTCAATCACCAGGAGGTTTCGTCCCGGCTGTAAATAATTAGCGCCTGTGGCGGCAGCAATCCTGTCTTTGCCCAGTGTTTCTTTCGTTTCATATTCCGAACGTATGGGAATCGGCGTATGTTCGTCCAGCCATAAAAGATTATTTAAATGTTCTTTTAAATAATTCACCAATGCTTCATCCCTGTCAACAACAGATGATATAATTCCCTGCTCTGGATGATATTGATTGATCATATCTTCCACCCGGGATGTATCATCCCTGTCCGTAAAAACAAAAGAAACGATCTTTCGGCAATCGAATACCGCTACTTTTAATTTTGTATTACCCTGCTCTACGATTAGATTCACTTCTTCGTAAAATTTAATTCCGGGGACAAAGATAATGCATGACGGGAGTAATACAAAATAAATCGGTTTATTTTTACCTGACGTCTTTTTCACGGACAGTAAATGACGAATCGCAAGTGATAAACGGCGAATGACGGATGACGGCTTAATTCCTTATTTTAAGTATATTAATGCATTTTCAGGTAGCAGTATATCGGGTAGTGGTCGGATAGCTTGACGCGCGTGTCGACCTTGCAGTTGTATGCTTCCATGCCCGGTGAATACAATATATGGTCTATGCGGAACAGGAAAAAGTTCTGGTTGTAGGATACTCCCATGCCGAAACCGGATTCGGCATAAGCATCCGACAGCGAGCCTTGAATCGTGTGGCGGGCGTAAGATATGGGCGTATCGTTGAAATCTCCGCAAACGATTGTATAGTATCCGTTTGCCCTGCGTATTTCATCGGCGACCGTTTCCGCCTGATTTGCACGTGTGCGGAATGCCTGTCCCAGTTTTTTCTGTATGGATCCCCGAAGCTCGTCGAACGATTCGAGGCTTGCGTGCGCAATCATATCCGAATATTTGGAACGGTCTTCCGTTGTCAGTTTGAATGATTCCAGGTGATTGTTGACAAGGGTGATTTTTTTCCCCCGTACATTTATTTCATGTATGGACGAGCCGTTGTATGAGGACGGGAACTTTATTCTCCGCGATTTGGTGACCGGGAATTTCGACAGTACGGCAAGCCCGTATTTGTAACGTTTGTTATCCGGGGATGTGAAAAACACTTCCGCGATATAGGGATACATCGGCAACGCTTCGGCAACATCCTCGGAACTCATCAGGTTCGGGCGCGAACTGACCATATATTCCTGCAGGCAAACAATATCCGCATCCGATTCCGCTATATACTGTATTATTTTGTTCGGCGATTTTTTGCCGTGGTCTTTATATGCGAAACTCATTACATTATATGACAATACTTTTATCATGTTTTCGCGCGGTAATACTTTTGTCGGGATATGAAACGGACAGTAGCGCAGGGCGGGCGTCCAGCAGGCGGCAAAAGTTAACGTGATTATGACTGTCATCGACCATTTTTTCGTAATTATCCAGTAGATTAAAAAGCAGATGTTTACAAATAAAAGAACGGGGAAAACAAGTCCGAGGTAAGCAAACAGGATGTATTTTTCCGGCGATATCATGTCGGAATAAGCGGAAGCGATAAGAAATATCGCCAAAATAATATTCAGTGCAGTGAAAAAGGACTGAAACAGCAGTTTGAACGGCTCAAACCGGTTCTTCGTTTTATTTTCTGCTCGCATCGAACAGTTTCTTTTTTTCTTCCGTCGAAAGGCTTTCATATCCCGAACGTTTAAGTTTATCCAATATCTCGTCTATCGCACGGTTTTCTTCATTTCTGCGACGACGGTACTCATCATCCGTTTCCGCGCGGCGGCTTTTTTGCGGACGGGATTTGCCCGTTTCACTGCGGTAAACCTTAAATGACGGTTTGCGGGTTATAAGGTTGACAAATTTGTCGATCAACCTGTTCATGAAGTTTGTCATATCTTTTCCTTTCCGGTACCGGTCGGCAAACAGTATGCCCACCAGCGAGCCTCCTATATGGGCAATATGTCCGCCGGTGTTTTCCGACGTAATGGCGATGACGTCAAGAAGAAGCACGCCTATGGCAAGATAAATCAGTTTTACACGTCCCAGCAGCAGGAGATTTATTACATAATCTTTCTGGTAAAACGATACGGCAAACACAATCGCCATGATTGACGCCGAGGCGCCGACAAGGAAACTGTTGCCGGAATATCCTCTGAAAAAGGGAAATATATTGTACGACAGGATAAACAGCAATCCTCCGGCAATGCCTCCCAGAATGTACAGTCCACCCATTTGACGCCCGTTAAAAAACATAAGGAATATTTTTCCGAACCAGTAGAGCCATAACATGTTGAAAAGTATGTGCAGGAAATCGAAGTGTACGAACATATACGTGAAAATTGTCCACGGACGATAACACAACAACTGCCACGACGAAGGCATTTGAATATACTCGAGATAAGACGAATCCGTCATGAACAGACGCATGATGATGACCAGCAGCCTTATCACGATGAAAACGCCGGCATTTACATAGATGTATTTGGTCAGTATGGACCCGGCGTTAAACTTCCGGTTTATCTCAGTAAAAATATTTCCCATTGTTTCTGTCTTTTTTTCTCCAGTAGAGTACAAGAAATATACCGAACAGCATTCCTCCAAGGTGAGCGAAGTGGGCTACATTGTCGCCTCTTATTTCCGCAAACCCCGCAAAAAGTTCTATAAGCCCATATCCTGTGACCATGTATTTTGCTTTTATGGGAAAGGGAAACGGGATTATATATAAAGACATGTTGGGAAATAACATTCCGAATGCGAGCAGAATCCCGAATACGGCTCCCGACGCTCCGACAGTGGTC
>JAITDQ010000089.1 GCA_031282485.1 Tannerella sp.
TGCGTAAAAAATAATTTCCAGATAGAATACGGATACAATATGAATGTTTTATACCTTTGCAGACAGAATCGTTTAGATAAAATACGGGTATAACATGGATAAATACATTCGAAAACTAAACTTCGATTTTCTCACAAATCAGCGCGTCATGCAACTTATTGCCTCGATTGACGAGTATCGGGGTAAATGGAATGGGATTGAAAAACACGAAAGCCGTTATTTAAAAGAGTTACGAAGAGTAGCTACCATCGAAAGTATCGGCTCTTCCACCCGTATCGAGGGGGCGACAATGACGGACGGGGAAATCCAAAAACTGCTTGGAGACGTAAAAATCACAAAATTCAAAACGCGGGACGAGCAGGAAGTAATCGGTTATTACGAAGTGTTGGAACTCATTCTCGACCATTTTTCCGAAATCCGGCTTTCCGAAAGTTATATCAAACAACTGCAACAACTTTTACTGAAACACAGCAACAAAGACGAACGGCATCGCGGCGGTTATAAAAATTTGCCGAATAAAGTGGTGGCGACTTACCCGACAGGCGAACAGAAAACATTTTTTGCAACCACAGAACCCGTTCTGGTGGAGGGCGAAATGTTTGAGTTAATCGAATGGACGAATCAGCAATGGACAGAAAAAACAATCCATCCGCTCATAGTGTTGGCGGTTTTTGTGTACGAATTTTTGAGCATTCATCCGTTCCAGGACGGAAACGGCAGATTAAGCCGTTTGCTTACAACGCTTTTTCTTTTGAAACAGAGGTATGAATTTATGCAGTACATTTCATTTGAAAATCACATTGAAAATCACAAAAAGGCGTACTATGATGCGCTTATGAATGCGCAACGCCAGCGAATAACGCAGGAAGATATGATTGACAAATGGTTGCTTTTCTTTTTGGAAAGTCTGAAAACACTGACTGAAAAACTGGACAAAAAGTATGATGTTTTCAAACAAAAAGGCGGTTATCTGAACGAAAGACAAAAAAGACTCAAAGAATTTATCATTGAACAGAGAACAGTGAAAATCTCCGATTTGTCTGCTGCATTTCCCGGCATTTCGCCAAATACGTTGAAAAAAGATTTGCAATACTTCAAAGCAGAACAAATTATAACTGCCGTAGGACAGGGCAGGGGAACGGTTTACGTCATCAAACAACAAACAAAATAAAAATAAACAGTCATGAAAAAATTAATTTTCACATGTCTCATTGCCATAGCAGCAATGGCATGTACGCAACAGACAAACAGAGAGACATTCAACAGTTCTTGGGAATCGCTGGAACAGTATCGCTGTCCCGACTGGTTTAGGGACGCCAAGTTCGGGATATATTCGCACTGGAACGCACAGTCCGTTCCCGGTCAGGGTGGATGGTATGCCCGCGACATGTATATCGAAGGTTCGGGCGATTACATGTATCATGTCGCCAATTACGGACATCCTTCAAAAACAGGTTACAAGGACATTATCGCGATGTGGAAAGCGGAAAACTTCGACGCGGACAGGATTATTGAGCTGTACAAAGAAGCCGGTGCAAAATATTTTGTTGCGGTGGCTGCGCATCACGATAATTTCGACCTTTGGGATTCCAAACATCATGAATGGAACAGCGTCAATCACGGCCCGCATCAAAATATCGTCGGCAAATGGGAAGCGGCAACCCGGAAGGCGGGATTGCGCTGGGGCGTCACTTCGCATATCGAACGGAGCTGGAACTGGTTTCAGGTCAGTCACGGAGCCGATAAGGAGGGTGAGTTTGCCGGCGTTCCCTACGATGGCGCCAACCCGGAGTACGCCGGACTGTATTTCAAGGAATATCCGGGATACAGGGACACCCATTTTCAGTACGCCCTCAATCCGCCGCAGGAAGTGATTGAAGATTATTTCGTGAGGATAAAAGATTTGCTTGATCAGCACCGGCCCGATTTCTTCTATATGGACGGCGGAATCCCTTTCGGCGAAACGGGCAGAAAAATCATCTCCTATTACTACAACGAAAACCTGCGCCGCCACAACGGACGACTCGAAGGCGTAATGTGCCTGAAAAACTATAGCGGCGGCTATCACGGCGATGATTTGCGGGACGGCATCGCCACGGAAAATGTAGAAAACGGACAGTTAGACCGTATCAACGGCCTGCCGTGGCAAACCGACGAATCCATCGCCGACTGGTTCTACAGAAAAGAAGCCACGTACAAAAACCCCAATTACATAATTGACAAACTGATTGATATTGTCAGTAAAAACGGCAACCTGATGCTGAACGTCCCGCCCCGTCCCGACGGAACGCTGGATGATGAAGCCGTCGCTGTCCTGAAGGCAATCGGTCAATGGATGAAGGTGAACGGCGAAGGAATTTACGGCACCCGTCCGTATTCGGTTTTCGGCGAAGGTCCCACTCAAATCAACGGCGGTTATTTCAGAAAAATGCCCGACCTGACGGCGCAGGACTTGCGTTTCACCACCAAAGGCGACACGGTTTACATTTTTATTTGCGGAGCGCCCGAAACCGGAACGGTTCCGATACGGACTTTCTCGACCCAAAACTATCACGAAATACAGTCAATAAGCATGCTGGGCGTTGAAGGCAACTTGCCGTTCGAACAGAAAGACGATGCGCTGTATGTTTCTCTGCCTTCGGCTCTGCCCTGCGATTATGCCGTCTGTTTGAAAATGATTCCGGCGCTGAATCCGGTGCCGGCATCGCTTGCTGAATATTAAAAACAAATACCGAATATACAATGAAAACTTTACTGATTATTATGGCGGCGGCGCTGATGGCC
>JAITDQ010000102.1 GCA_031282485.1 Tannerella sp.
ACATCCGCCGGATAATGTTGGTCGTCTGTTTCTTTGATGGAACGGTTGTGTCCCAGTCTGACAACGACTGCATTTTTTTCGGGGATTACAAAGATATACTGACCTTTCATCCCGCGTAAATAGGGTATGGTTATTCCGTTTTTTTCGAGAATCCAGCACTGGTATCCGTAATGCCGGTTTGTTTCCTCATATTTTTTAAATATCAGACTGTTATCGGCCGTAGTTGCCTCCGTCATATATTGTTCCGGGACGATTTGCGCGCCGTTCCACCGGCCTCCGTTCAGGACTAACTGTCCCAAGCGGGCAAAATCGCGGGCATTACTGTTGAAACAGCAATAAGCTTTTTCAAATCCGTCTTTACGGTCGAGCGACCATAGCGCGTCTTCTTCGGCCTGTATGGGCGTCCACAATTTGCGGGAGACGTACGAACTGATATTCTCGCCGGTAGCTTTTTCGAGAATGAAAGCCAGCAGTTGAGTCACTCCGCTTTGGTATATAAAATTCACGCCCGGCTCCTCGATTTGCTTCATGCCGAAAGTTATCACCCGAAGGTTATCGCCATAATATAATTGTGTAGTAGGGGAAAACAGGGAGGTATATGATTCCTGAAAATCCACACCCGCACTCATGGTCAACAGGTGGCGGACAGTCAGTTGTTTTCCGTCGTAACTTCCGAATTGCGGGAAAAAATCGCTGACCGGCTGGTCGATATGGTTTATGGCGCCGTCGTCGATAGCGCATCCGACGGCAAAAGAAATGATGCTTTTCGCCATTGAGAAAGAGTTGCTGTGCGACCGGGGCGAGTAATCCTCCCAATATTGCTCAAACAGTAATTCTCCATTTTGAATGATCGCGTAAGCGACAGTGCCGTATTTATCAAAATCCTTGAGGTACTTACCGGGAATGGAAAGTTTGTTGTAATATTCGGAAACCGGCCATGGCCGGGGATCACCCGCCTTTACGATGCGATTTTCAAAAACAGGGTACTGGTCTATTTTGGGTGTGAAATGAATCAGCGCCCGCCTTATGTAATAATTGGACGGTAACGCCAGCCATATCCCCGCGGCAATCAGGCATAATGCGATTATTCCCCTTATCAGGATTTTTTTTGGAATCATTTGTACCATGATGCATACATGTGATAGTTACGCGCTATTCTCTGGTTTATTTCCTTCGACTGTTCGGGGTCTACCTTTTTCACGAATTTGGCCGGAACGCCGGCATATATGCTTCCCGGTTCGACCTGCGTGTTATTGAGTACGACCGATCCCGCCGCAACAATGGCTCCTTCGCCGATAACCGCATGGTCGAGCACCACGGCGCCCATTCCGATAAGCGCCCCGTTGCATATTTTGGCGCCATGAATGGTAACATTATGTCCTATCGAAACATCGTCGCCGATTTCTATCGTTGATTTCTCATATAATGTATGCAAAACGGAACCGTCCTGAATGTTCACTCCGTTTCCTATTTTTATGGAGTTTACATCTCCCCGAAGCACCGTTCCGAACCATATACTGCAACCTTCGCCTATCACAACATCGCCGATGATTGCCGCATTGTCGGCCAAATAAGTATCTTCGCCGATAACAGGAGTAAAACCCCTCACAGATTTGATTAATGCCATAAATTTAGTGTAGTATTTACGTTATTTACGGGTGCAAAGGTAGGCAAAAAGAATGGAATTAGATGTTGCGGCGAAAAAATTAGCAAAAAATTCAGGAAAAAATATTGATTAAAATTTTGCCGGTAAAAAAACTATCCGTAATTTTGCGGCTCGAAAACTAGTAAAATAAGATTATGATACAAAAAACAATACAATTTAAAAATTAATTTATGATCGTAGTTCCATTGAAAGAAGGCGAAAATATAGAAAGAGCCTTGAAAAAGTTTAAAAGAAAGTTTGAGAAAACAGGAGTTGTCAAAGAGCTGAGAAATCGTCAAGCTTTTGTAAAACCTTCCGTAAAAAAGAGAAAACAGCGTATTCATGCTGTTTATGTGAAGCAGTTGCAGCAGGCAGAAAATTGATTGGCGAAAAAAAAATACCGTTTTATTTGTTTTTTCCGAAAAGTATGCTTATTTTCGTTGCATCTTAAATGAATGTAGCGTGAGAAGATATGTGAGTATGTATATAGATTATTTGCAGTATGAACGGAACTATTCCGTTCATACACGAAATGCATACACAAATGACCTGTTGCAGTTCGCCTCGTTTATCGGAGGAAAGGAAATCTCGGAAGGAGAATCTTTCGATTTGGAAAGAATCGATTCCGATATCGTTCGCCGGTGGATGATGGAACTGATAAACCGGTCATTATCTCCCGCTTCGGTCAACCGTAAATTAAGTGCACTGCAATCATTCTTTAAATATCTTATTCGCCGGAAAATCGTCACGGCACATCCGTTTGCGTTTCTTTCGGGACCCAAAAAGGCAAAATCATTGCCTTATTTCGTGAAGGAAAAAGAAATGGAAACGATTCTTGACGACGAAAATTGCGATACCGGTTTCGGAAGCGTCCGCGACAGGTTGATGGTCGAAATGTTGTATGAAACGGGCATTCGCTGTTCGGAACTTGTCGGCATCAAAAACGCCGATGTGGATTTGGACGCCATGCTGCTTAAGGTGACGGGGAAACGAAACAAACAGCGCCTGATACCTTTTGCCGACCGCCTTAAAGAAATGATTGTATATTATAATAATGTACGCGAGCGAGAAGTCGCGACGAACAGTCCGTCGTTTTTTATCCGCAAAGACGGCAGACCCGTAACGTCCGCTATCGTTTACTATACTGTGAGGAAGAAATTGTCTGATATTCCGACCCTGTCAAAGCGAAGTCCGCATGTTTTAAGACATACGTTTGCCACCAGCATGCTGAACGACGGCGCGAAATTAAGCGCCGTCAAGAACCTGCTGGGTCACAGCAGTCTGGCTTCGACATCGGTCTACACGCATGTGACATTCGAGGAATTGAAGAAAGTGTATAACGCTCATCCGAGAGCAAAAAATAAGGAGGATTTTTTATGAATATTAAGATTAAATCAATTCATTTCGATGCAACAGAAAAATTGGAATCGTTCATTGAAAAAAAAGTTTCAAAGTTGGAACAGTTTTATGACGGTATTTTGATGGCCGACATTGTGCTTAAAGTCATTAAACCCGAAACGGCTAAAAACAAAGATGTAAGCATACGTCTTAAAATAAGAAGCGGCGACTGCTTTGCCGAAAAAGTATGTGATACGTTTGAGGAAGGCGTTGATTTGGCGGTAGATGCGTTGGAAAAACAACTGCTCAAGTTTAAGGAAAAAAACCGTCCGAAATAAAAAAAACAAAAAAAGACGGATAAATTTTGCGGATACAAAAATAATATCTAAATTTGCAGCCGTTTCGCCCGATGACGAAGCGGCTTTTTTCGGAAATGCCTCTTTAGCTCAGCTGGCCAGAGCACGTGATTTGTAATCTCGGGGTCGTTGGTTCGAATCCGACAAGAGGCTCAGAGTGAAGCAGCGAAAGTGTTTTAGAGAGAGGTCGAGACAATGATGCCTGTGTAGCTCAGCGGTAGAGCACTTCCTTGGTAAGGAAGAGGTCCCGAGTTCAAGTCTCGGCACCGGCTCATGAAAAGGGGAAAAATAAGGATGATAAACATTCTAAATTAATATAAAGATATTTAAGATTATGGCAAAAGAACATTTTAACAGGACAAAACCGCATGTTAACATCGGTACGATTGGTCACGTTGACCATGGTAAAACTACTTTAACAGCTGCTATTACAACTGTTTTGGCAAAAAAAGGTCTGTCTGAGGTGCGTTCATTCGATTCTATCGACAATGCTCCGGAAGAAAAAGAAAGAGGAATTACTATTAATACGGCTCACGTAGAATACGAAACCGCAAACCGTCATTACGCACATGTGGACTGCCCGGGTCACGCCGACTACGTGAAGAACATGGTTACGGGAGCCGCCCAGATGGACGGCGCTATTATCGTGGTTGCCGCAACGGACGGCCCTATGCCCCAGACGCGCGAACATATTCTTTTGGCTCGTCAGGTGAACGTCCCCCGTCTGGTAGTGTTCATGAATAAATGCGATATGGTCGACGACGAAGAAATGCTGGAACTCGTTGAAATGGAAATGAGAGACCTGCTTTCTTTCTATGATTTTGACGGCGATAACACTCCGGTTATCCAAGGCTCCGCTTTGGGCGCATTGAACGGCGACGCTAAATGGGAAGAGAAAGTCGTGGAACTGATGGAAGCGGTAGATACTTGGATTCCGCTGCCTCCGCGTGATGTTGACAAACCATTCCTGATGCCGGTTGAGGATGTATTCTCAATCACAGGTCGCGGAACCGTGGCTACAGGCCGTATCGAAACCGGTATCATTAAAACCGGCGAAGAAATACAAATCATCGGTTTGACCGCCGAAGTGGGAAAGAAATCAGTCGTAACAGGCGTTGAAATGTTCCGCAAGATTCTGGACGAAGGCCAGGCAGGCGATAACGTCGGTTTGTTGCTTCGCGGTATCGACAAGGATGAAATCAAACGCGGTATGGTGCTCTGTCATCCGGGAAAAATACAGCCTCACTCCAAATTTAAAGCCGAGGTTTATATCCTGAAGAAAGAAGAAGGCGGCCGTCATACACCGTTCCATAACAAATACCGTCCTCAGTTCTACATCCGTACATTGGATGTTACCGGCGAAATTTCATTGCCGGCAGGAGTGGAAATGGTTATGCCGGGCGATAATGTGACGATTGAAGTTGATTTGATATATCCGGTAGCATGTAACGTAGGTTTGCGCTTCGCTATCCGCGAAGGCGGTCGTACGGTAGGCGCCGGGCAGATTACCGAATTAGGGGATTAATAATTGATGTGATTGGATACGGTCAGCCCGGTAAAAAAGGCTGACTGTATTAAACACGGAAGTAGCTCAGTTGGTAGAGTACCGGTCTCCAAAACCGGCTGTCGGGAGTTCGAGCCTCTCCTTCCGTGCAAATCAAAAAAATAATCAATGAAGAAAGTAATACAATATTTTAAAGATTCATATAACGAACTTGTACATAAAGTTTCATGGCCGACAAGAACGGAGTTATCCAACAGCGCTGTGGTTGTTTTGTTTGCTTCCATAATCATAGCGATAGTTGTATTTGCTGTCGATTTTGTTTTCGAACATGCGATGCGTTTTGTTTATAACAGCATTTAAATTTTGTTATGTCTGATGTCCAGCCTAAATTTTACGTTCTTCGCGCTATAAGCGGTAAAGAGAACAAGGTACGCGAATACATCGAGTCCGAAATGAAAAGTTCGGACTTGGGACAATACGTGTCGCAAGTGCTTATCCCTACGGAAAAAACCTACGTCGTGCGCAGCGGCAAAAAAGTGGTGAAAGAACGCGCTTATTTGCCGGGGTACGTACTGGTAGAAGCCAATCTGATAGGCGAAGTGGCACACCGGCTGAGAAATATCCCCAATGTGCTGGGCTTTCTCGGCGGGCTTGAAAACCCGGTGCCTTTGCGTCCTGCGGAAGTCAGCCGCGTATTAGGAACGGTGGACGAATTGCAGGAACAGGAGGAGGATATCGACCTTCAATATTTCGTCGGTGAAACGGTTAAAGTGACCTTCGGGCCATTCAACGGTTTTACGGGTGTGATAGAAGAAGTTAACGCCGAGAAAAAGAAACTCAAGGTAATGGTGAAAATCTTCGGACGAAAAACCCCGCTTGAGTTGAGTTATGTACAAGTAGAAAAGGAATGAGGCTTTTGTTACGGAGAGTCGGATTCTTTTTTGTCCTTTTATTTATTTATAGTTAAAAAAATCAAGAAAAATGGCTAAAGAAATTGCTGGACAAGTTAAATTACAGATCAAAGGAGGGGCAGCAAATCCTTCTCCGCCCGTAGGACCGGCTTTAGGTTCGAAGGGTATTAATATTATGGAGTTTTGCAAGCAATTCAATGCCAGAACCCAGGACAAAGGTGGTAAAGTATTACCTGTTGTCATAACCTATTACTCGGACAAATCATTTGACTTTGTCGTAAAAACCCCTCCTGTGGCAGTCCAGTTGTTGGAAGCTGCCAAAGTGAAAGGCGGTTCGGCGGAACCAAACCGTAACAAGGTGGCTCAAATCACCTGGGACGCGGTAAAAACAATTGCCGAAGACAAAATTGTCGATATGAACTGTTTCAGCGTCGATTCCGCAATGAAAATGGTCGCAGGAACAGCCCGCAGTATGGGTATTACGGTAACAGGGACATTCCCGGGAACAAACCAATAAAAGTCAAGTAGAAGATGAGTAAACTTACAAAAAATCAAAAACTGGCTTCGGGTAAAATTGAGAACGGGAAAGCTTACACATTGAAAGAAGCGTCTGCACTGGTAAAAGAAATTACGTATACCAAGTTTGATGCCTCCGTAGATGTGGATGTCCGCCTCGGCGTAGATCCCCGTAAGTCCAATCAGATGGTAAGAGGCGTTGTTTCTCTGCCACACGGAACCGGAAAGGTGACAAGGGTTCTTGCGTTATGTACTCCCGACAAAGAAGCCGAAGCAAAAGAAGCAGGCGCTGATTATGTCGGCCTTGATGAATATATTGATAAAATCAAAAGTGGTTGGACCGATATAGACATCATTATTACAATGCCTTCCATTATGGGAAAAATAGGTGCATTAGGACGTATCTTAGGTCCGCGCGGTTTGATGCCGAACCCCAAAAGCGGTACGGTGACAAATGATATAGGCCAAGCCGTTAAGGAAGTGAAACAGGGTAAAATCGACTTCAAAGTCGATAAAACCGGAATCGTTCATTCTTCCGTAGGCAAAGTCTCATTCACCCCCGAGCAGATACAGGAAAATACGAAAGAGTTCGTTTTAACTTTGATAAAGTTGAAACCCTCTGCCGCCAAAGGTACTTATATGAAAAGCATTTATCTTTCGTCAACGATGAGTCCCGGTATTAAAGTTGATCCTAAAACAGTTGAAGATTAATAACTTAAAAATTAGAGACGATGAAAAAGGAAGATAAAGGCAGAATCATAAACGAGCTAACCGAACAATTGAAACAATATCCTCATTTCTATCTTACGGATATCGAAGCGCTTAACGCGGAAAAAACGAGTAAGTTGAGAAGAGAATGTTTCAAACGGGAAGTGAAACTTGTGATGGTTAAGAATACATTGCTTAAAAAAGCAATGGACAATGTGGAAGGAACCGATTATTCGGAATTATACAGTGTGTTGAAAGGTAATACGGCCATCATGTTTACCGGTACGGCAAATACGCCGGCGCGTCTTATAAAGGACTTTACGAAAGACGTAAAAGGTGATGTCGTGAAACCGAAACTGAAAGGCGCATACGTTCAGGAAGGATTCTATACGGAACACGACCTGGAAGTTTTAGCTACCATAAAGAGCAGGGACGAACTGATCGGAGACGTGATCGGACTGTTACAGTCACCGATGAAAAACCTTGTTTCGGCATTGCAGTCTAACGGCGGACAGAAAATACACGGAATATTAAAAGCGCTTGAAGAGCGCAAATAAAATTTTTAACAGATTATCAATCATTTAAATCATAACGAAAATGGCAGATTTGAAAGCTTTTGCAGAACAATTAGTGAATCTTACAGTAAAAGAAGTAAATGAATTGGCAACAATTCTTAAAGAAGAATATGGTATTGAGCCGGCAGCGGCAGCAGTAGCTGTTGCTGTTGATTCGGGTGCAGGCGCAGCAGCAGTAGAAGAAAAGACAGCATTTGATGTCGTTCTTAAAGCAGCCGGCGCAACTAAACTGGCAGTTGTTAAATTAGTTAAAGAGTTGGCCGGCCTTGGCTTGAAAGAAGCGAAAGACTTAGTTGACGGAGCTCCGAATGTTATAAAAGAAGGCTTGCCGAAAGCTGATGCGGAAGGAATTAAGAAACAATTGGAAGAAGCGGGAGCGGAAGTTGAGCTTAAATAGTTCATATATCCTGCTTGGCAGGTAATTGGTTAAGAGTCGCCTTTGAAAGGGTGATTCTTAACCTTTTTGTGTCTATTTTTATTATTAGTTCAATTAATTCCTACGATAGATGTCTTCAACAACTAAAACTCAACGAATTAACTTTGCTTCGATAAAGGATCAGCTCCCTTATCCTGATTTTCTCGAAGTTCAATTGAAGTCATTTCAAGACTTTCTCCAATTAGATATGCCCCCCGAAAAACGGAAAAAAGAGGGGCTGTACAAGGTGTTTACGGAAAATTTCCCGATAGCCGATACACGAAACAATTTTGTGCTGGAGTTTCTTGATTATTATCTCGATCCTCCCCGCTATTCCATGGAAGAATGTATAGCGAGGGGATTGACGTATAGCGTACCTCTCAAGGCCAAAATGAAACTGTACTGTACGGATCCCGAACATGAAGATTTCGAAACGATTGTTCAGGATGTGTATCTTGGCCCGATTCCTTATATGACCGATCGCGGAACGTTCATTATTAATGGAGCGGAACGTGTGGTCGTCTCGCAGTTACACCGCTCGCCGGGCGTGTTTTTCGGACAAAGTATACATGCTAACGGAACAAAACTTTATTCGGCGCGTATTATCCCGTTTAAAGGGTCATGGATCGAATTTGCAACCGACATAAATAATGTCATGTACGCATATATCGATCGAAAGAAAAAATTACCCGTAACAACGCTCCTGAGAGCCATTGGCTTTGAAAGCGATAAAGATATTCTTGAAATATTTAACCTCGCGGAAGAAGTGAAAGTTACGAAGGTAAACCTGAAAAAATATGCCGGCCGTAAATTAGCCGCACGCGTACTCAGAACATGGGTCGAAGATTTTGTCGATGAAGATACCGGCGAAGTCGTTTCAATCGAACGTAATGATGTTGTCATTGATCGGGAAGCTACACTTGATGAGGATAACATAGATTTGATTTTTGATTCCGGCGCACAGCATATCCTGTTGCATCGCGAAGATCAGAACCTGAATGATTATGCTATCATTTACAATACGTTGCAAAAAGACCCAAGTAACTCGGAAAAAGAAGCCGTGTTATATATTTACCGTCAACTGCGTAATGCGGAACCGGCTGATGACGCAAGCGCACGCGAAGTTATAACGAACCTGTTCTTCTCGGAGAAACGGTATGATCTCGGAGACGTCGGCCGTTTCCGTATCAATCGCAAACTGAATCTTCAGATAAGCGAGGATATAAAGGTATTGACGAAGGAAGATATTATTGAAATCATCAAATATCTTATCCAGCTCATTAACTCGAAAGCCGTTGTTGATGATATCGACCATTTGAGTAACCGCCGCGTTCGTACGGTCGGAGAACAGCTTTATAACCAGTTCGGCATCGGTCTGGCGCGTATGTCGCGTACGGTGCGCGAACGTATGAATGTTCGCGACAATGAGGTGTTTACGCCCATCGACCTGATCAATGCAAAAACGATTTCTTCCGTTGTAAATTCATTCTTCGGGACAAATGCGTTGTCGCAGTTTATGGATCAAACGAATCCGCTGGCGGAGATAACGCATAAACGCCGTTTATCGGCGCTCGGACCCGGAGGTCTGTCGCGCGACCGTGCAGGATTTGAGGTGCGTGACGTTCATTACACCCACTACGGACGCCTTTGCCCGATTGAAACACCCGAAGGCCCGAATATCGGATTGATTTCATCGCTTTGCGTATATGCCAAAATAAACGATCTGGGATTTATCACAACGCCTTACCGTAAGGTGGAAAAAGGCAAAGTGGATTTTTTGGACAGTACGCTGGCCTATTATACGGCCGAAGAAGAAGAAGATAAAATTGTTGCACAGGGTAATGCACCGCTTGATTCGAACGGACGGTTTATTCGTGACAAGGTAAAAGCAAGATTTGAAGCGGACTTTCCGGTTGTTTCACCCGAAGAAGTGAACCTGATGGACGTTGCTCCTACGCAAATCGCGTCGATTGCCGCCGCACTGATTCCTTTCCTCGAACATGACGATGCAAACCGCGCATTAATGGGATCAAACATGATGCGTCAGGCCGTTCCGCTGATTCATGCGGACGCTCCGATTGTCGGCACCGGCATCGAAGGCCAGCTGGCACGCGATTCCCGGACGCAGATTGTTGCGGAAGGACCCGGAGAAGTGATTTATGTGGATGCCACAACGATCAAAATAAGATACGATCGCACCGAAGATGAAGAATTTGTGAGTTTTGAAGATGCAATAAAAACGTATAATATCCCCAAATGGCGTAAGACGAATCAGAGTACTACCGTCGATTTGCGTCCCGTTTGCCGTCGCGGTCAACGTGTCGAAACCGGCGAAATACTTACGGAAGGTTATTCCATACAAAATGGAGAACTGGCGCTGGGACGTAACGTTAAAGTAGCGTACATGCCGTGGAAAGGCTATAATTATGAAGACGCCGTTGTGCTGAATGAGCGTATCGTACGGGAAGACGTATTCACGTCCGTTCATGTGGATGAGTATATCCTCGAAGTTCGTGAAACAAAACGCGGAATGGAAGAGCTTACTTCCGATATTCCGAACGTCAGCGAAGACGCTATTAAAGACCTTGACGAAAGAGGTATCGTTCGCATAGGCGCCAGTATTAATCCCGGAGATATAATCATCGGCAAGATCACTCCGAAAGGAGAATCCGACCCGTCCCCGGAAGAAAAACTCCTGCGTGCAATTTTCGGCGATAAGGCCGGCGATGTGAAAGATGCTTCCCTGAAGGCTACCCCTTCACTGCATGGCGTTGTCATAGATACAAGCCTGTTCTCGCGGATCATTAAGAAAAAGAACGGCCGCCAGACGGAAAAAGCTATCCTGCCCAAACTCGAAGAAGAATACGGCAGGAAAATGGCCGAACTGAAAAATATCCTTATCGAAAAACTGCTTACGCTTACAAACAATAAAATGTCGACGGGCGTGAAGGATTATCTGAATATGGAAATTATTGCCAAAGGTTCCAAGTTTATCAGAAAAGCGCTTGAAGATCTTGACTACAATACGATTCAGGTAAGCAAGTGGACTTCCGATTCCCAGACAAATGAGCTGATAAAAAATCTCATCCTGAACTATCTGAAGAAACATAAGGAATATGATGCGGAACTGCGCCGTAAGAAGTTCGATTTGACGATCGGCGACGAGTTGCCTACGGGTATCATTCAGATTGCAAAAGTTTATGTAGCAAAGAAACGAAAGATACAGGTGGGCGACAAAATGGCCGGCCGCCACGGAAATAAAGGTATCGTGTCGAAAATCGTACGCCAGGAAGATATGCCGTTCCTTGAGGACGGGACGCCTGTGGATATCTGTCTGAATCCGCTCGGCGTGCCTTCGCGTATGAATCTGGGGCAGATTTTCGAAGCCGTACTGGGCTGGGCAGGACAGGTTCTGGGGAAAAAATTCGCTACCCCGATTTTTGACGGCGCTTCACTGGACGACCTGAATGCATGGACGGATAAAGCCGGACTGCCGCGCTACGGAAAAACGTATCTCTACGACGGCGGCACGGGAGAACGCTTCGACCAGCCGGCTACGGTAGGCGTTACGTACTTCCTGAAATTAGGCCACATGGTGGATGATAAGATGCATGCACGCTCGATCGGCCCGTATTCGCTCATAACACAGCAGCCGCTCGGCGGTAAGGCGCAGTTCGGAGGCCAGCGTTTCGGGGAAATGGAAGTCTGGGCGATTGAAGCCTTCGGCGCTTCGCATATCCTGCAGGAAATTCTTACGGTGAAATCGGATGATGTTGTCGGACGTTCGAAAACTTATGAAGCGATTGTGAAGGGAGAACCTATGCCGAAACCGGGTATCCCGGAATCGTTGAACGTTCTTCTCCATGAATTGAGAGGCTTGTGCCTAAGCTTTACTCTGGAATAATTAACTCTTTGCAAATCAAAATAATATGGCTTTTAGAAAAGATACAAAAATAAAGAGTGACTTTACAAAAATAACGATTGGTCTGGCCTCGCCCGAAGAAATTCTGGAAAGTTCGCACGGAGAAGTGCTTAAACCGGAAACAATCAATTACCGTACGTACAAGCCTGAACGCGACGGCTTGTTTTGTGAACGCATATTCGGCCCTGTGAAAAATTACGAATGTTATTGCGGCAAGTATAAACGTATTCGTTATAAGGGTATTGTGTGCGACCGGTGCGGCGTGGAAGTGACCGAGAAGAAAGTCCGCCGCGAACGTACGGGACATATACACTTGGTTGTTCCCGTTGTGCATATATGGTATTGCCGTACATTGCCGAATAAAATCGGCTATCTGCTGGGATTGCCGACGAAAAAACTTGATTCCATCATCTATTACGAGCGTTATGTCGTCGTACAGAAAGGATGTGTGGATACGGTAAACGATTTAGACCTCCTGTCGGAAGAAGAATATCTTCAAATTATAGACAGTCTTCCCAAAGATAATCAACTGCTGGAAGACATGGACCCGAATAAGTTTGTAGCCAAGATCGGCGCGGAAGCAATCTATGATTTGTTAATCCGCCTCGACCTGGATGCGCTGTCGTATGATCTGCGCAATCATGCAATGACGGATACATCGCAACAGCGTAAGAACGAAGCATTAAAGCGGTTGCAGGTCGTCGAATCTTTCCGGGCGTCGAAAGGACGTAACCGGCCGGAATGGATGGTGGTGAAAGTTGTTCCGGTGATTCCGCCGGAGTTGCGCCCGCTTGTCCCGCTCGACGGAGGCCGCTTCGCAACGTCCGACCTCAATGATTTGTATCGCCGCGTTATCATACGTAACAACCGCCTTAAACGGCTTATCGATATCAAGGCGCCCGAAGTGATTCTGCGTAACGAAAAACGCATGTTGCAGGAAGCCGTCGATTCGCTGTTCGATAATTCGCGCAAATCAAGCGCAGTCAAATCGGATGCAAACCGTCCGTTGAAATCACTGTCGGACAGCCTGAAAGGTAAACAGGGACGTTTCCGCCAGAACCTGCTCGGTAAACGCGTCGACTATTCCGCCCGTTCGGTTATCGTCGTGGGACCGGAACTTAAAATGGGCGAATGTGGTATTCCCAAAGATATGGCAGCCGAACTGTACAAACCGTTTATTATCCGCAAACTGATAGAGCGCGGCATTGTCAAGACGGTTAAGTCGGCAAAGAAAATTGTCGACAGGAAAGAACCGGTCGTCTGGGATATTCTGGAATATGTGATGAAGGGACATCCGGTATTGCTTAACCGCGCCCCGACACTGCACCGTCTCGGCATACAGGCTTTCCAGCCGAAGATGATCGAAGGAAAGGCTATCCAGTTGCATCCGCTGGCGTGTACGGCTTTTAATGCCGACTTCGACGGCGACCAGATGGCGGTTCACCTCCCCCTCGGAAACGAGGCGATTCTCGAAGCACAAATGTTGATGCTCGCTTCCCATAATATCCTGAACCCGGCAAACGGCGCTCCCATAACCGTACCTTCGCAGGATATGGTGCTGGGACTGTATTATATCACAAAGACCCGCCCGGGAATGAAGGGCGAAGGACTTGTGTTTTACGGGCCGGAAGAAGCTACAATCGCATACAACGAAGGCAAACTTGATATTCATGCTGTCATAAAAGTTTGTATCGAAGACCTTGACGAAGACGGCGAATATGTTGATAAAATCATTGAAACGAGCGTGGGACGCCTGATGGTAAATGAATATATACCATGGGAAGTCGGATTCGTAAATGAAGTGCTGGGAAAGAAGGCGTTGCGCGACATAATCAGCAAAGTGATCAAAGTGTGCGGCGTCGCCCGTACCTGCCAGTTCCTTGATGATATAAAGAATCTCGGATATTATATGGCCTTTAAGGGCGGTTTGTCGTTCAATCTGGCCGACGTTATCATCCCGGACGAAAAAGATGAATTTGTTAAGGAAGGATACGACGAAGTGGAACAAATCGTCTCCAACTATAGCATGGGTTTCATCACAAATAATGAACGCTATAACCAGATTATCGATACATGGACGCATGTCAACAGTAAACTGTCGAAGATTCTGATTGATAAACTGAGCGCCGACAACGACGGATTCAACTCTATCTTTATGATGATGGATTCCGGCGCCCGCGGTTCGAAGGAACAGATACGCCAGCTTTCAGGCATGCGCGGATTGATGGCGAAACCGCAAAAGAGCGGAAGCGACGGCGGCCAGATCATCGAGAATCCTATTTTGTCGAACTTTAAGGAAGGCCTGTCGGTGCTGGAATATTTCATCTCCACACACGGCGCCCGTAAAGGTTTGGCCGATACGGCGCTGAAAACGGCCGACGCCGGGTACCTGACACGCCGTCTGGTCGATGTGTCGCATGATGTGATTGTGAATGAAGAAGACTGCGGAACACTTCGCGGACTGACATGTACCGAACTCAAGAATAACGAAGATGTGATTGCAAAACTGTACGAACGTATCCTCGGACGCGTTTCCGTTCATGATGTGATTCATCCGCTCACAGGCAAAATTATCGTGAAAGCCGGCGAGGAAATACGCGAAAAGGAAGCGCAGGAAATACAGGATTCTCCGATCGAAAGCGTGGAGATACGTTCGGTACTTACCTGCGAATCGAAAAAAGGCGTTTGCGCCAAATGTTACGGTCGCAACTTGGCTACCGGACAAATGGTTCAGAAAGGCGAGGTCGTCGGCGTTATTGCCGCACAGTCAATCGGCGAGCCGGGTACGCAGTTGACGCTTCGTACGTTCCATGTCGGCGGTATCGCGTCGAATATCGCAACGGAAAACAGCCTCGTCTCAAAATATGACGGCGTTCTCGAAATAGATGAGTTGCGTACGGTTTATTCGGTAGACGATAAATGCAATGTCGTAGTCAGCCGTCTTGCCGAAATGCGCATCGTCGAACCGCATACGAAGATTGTTTTGCATAATAATAATATCCCCTACGGCTCGAAACTGTTTTTTAACAGCGGCGACAGCGTTAAAAAAGGAGACAAGATTATCGAATGGGATCCGTTCAATGCCGTAATCATTGCGGAAGCCGACGGTATGATCGCTTTTGAAAGCATGGAGGAAAATATCACGTATAAAGTTGAAAGTGACGAAACTACCGGCTTGAAAGAAATGATTATCATCGAATCGAAAGATAAGACGAAAGCCCCTTCGGCACATATTGTCGATTCCGGAAGGAATATACTTAAAAATTACTCGCTGCCTCTCGGCGCTCACATGACGAAGGCGGCAGGAGATCCGGTTAAAAGCGGCGAAGTACTGGTAAAGATTCCCCGCGCCGTCGGCAAGACCGGCGATATCACCGGAGGTCTTCCCCGTGTGACGGAGCTGTTCGAAGCGCGAAACCCGTCGAACCCGGCTGTCGTGTCCGAAATCGACGGCGAGGTTACGTTCGGTAAGATAAAACGCGGTAACCGTGAAATGATCGTTACATCCAAACTGGGAGAAGAAAAGAAATATATGGTTCCGCTCTCCAAACAGTTGCTTGTGCAGGAGAACGATTATGTGCGTGCCGGCATGCCGCTGTCCGACGGCGCTATCACGCCTGCGGATATCCTTGCTATCAAAGGACCTACGGCTGTTCAGGAATATATCGTGAACGAAGTGCAGGATGTATACCGTTTGCAGGGAGTGAAAATCAACGATAAACACTTTGAAGTGATTGTGCGCCAGATGATGCGTAAAGTCGAAGTAGTCGACCCGGGCGATACCCGTTTCCTTGAACAGCAGGTTGTCGATAAACTTGAAGTCATGGACGAAAACGACCGTATATGGGGCAAGAAAGTAGTTACGGATGCAGGCGAATCGCAGAACCTCCGTCCCGGACAGATTGTTACGGCACGTAAACTGAGGGATGAAAACAGCCAGCTTAAACGCCGTGACATGAAGCTTGTCCAGGTACGCGATGCCGTCCCGGCTACGACCAATCAGATACTGCAGGGAATAACCCGTGCGGCGTTGCAGACATCGAGCTTTATGTCCGCAGCTTCGTTCCAGGAAACAACGAAGGTGTTGAACGAAGCGGCAATCAATGGGAAAACGGATTATCTGGAAGGATTGAAGGAGAATGTGATCTGCGGCCACCTTATACCGGCCGGTACGGGTCAACGGGAATTTGACCGTGTCCTCGTCGGAACAAAGGATGAATTTGAACATAACACTTCGACCCGGAGCGCACGTTCGCGGGAAGACCATTCGATAAAGATGGAATTTAAATGATGAATATTTATTGTATGTAACGGTTTCTCGGGTGTCCCGCAGGGGGCATCCGGGGGACTGTTATAATTTTTTTGTCCACGAATTACACGAATTTCCACGAATAATTTGTGAACAAAGGAGTATCCGAAGCGTTACAGATTCATAATCGGGTAGCTGAAAAACGTCACTGCCCGCGTATAAAACTCAGCCATCAGGCAGGCATAAAATCTCTACTCATCTTTTTTCTGTTGTTAATAATGTTATTGATAATGAAAACCGTTTTTCATCTGTTTATTCTTTCTCTTTTTCTTAAAAACCAGCAGCAAAGAAAAAGGCTCTATTAGTGCTTTGTGTGGGTAAAAATATACCTGAATTGTATGCCGAATAGAAATTAATCTGTTGTTTATTTGGTTGGCAATAGAAATAATTCTATCTTTGTCGAGTCGAACGATAAATAACAGCGAATATGAAATACAGCGAATTGCACCGGTTAATATTAAGAAATGGTTGGAGATTCCTTCGACAGTCAGGGAGTCATGTTATTTATGAAAAAGATGGACGAACTTATACGGCTCCATATCATGGGAGTAAAGAAATCGCGAGAGCATTGGAATTGAAAATCAGAAAAGAAATGGAGTTGAAGTAACATTAAAAAATGAGAAATATGAAAACAATAGAGGCAACTATCAGTAGGGCTAATGATGGCTTTTATAGCATTTACTGCAATAATGAAATGTTCTCCGGCGGAGGTAATTCTGCGGAAGAGGCAAAAAATGATATGTTAGTGCAAATGGAGTTTTTTAAGAAAACAGCTATTGAAGAAGGGTTTTCTTATCCGAAATTCTTAGATGAAGAATTTGAAATTGTATATAAATTTGATGTGGAAAGTTTACTGCAGTATTATTCCGGAATTTTATCTTTATCAGGAATGGAAAAGATAACCGGTATTCATCAGAAACAATTGTGGAGCTATTTACATGGGAAAGCCAAACCACGCAAACCGCAAGTGGCTAAAATAGAAAACGCTCTACACCGTTTAGGAGACGAATTTTTATC
>JAITDQ010000113.1 GCA_031282485.1 Tannerella sp.
GCAACGACAACCTCGCGTCCCATGATCGTGCGTTTGATATGGGCGTCCGCATTATCTTCAAAACCGTTGTGGCGGTATTGGTTATAGGGCTTTTCGGGGGCTAATTTCTCTAACCATACTTCAAAATCATGATGCAACCCGCTCTCGTCATCATTGATAAACACACTCGCGGTGATGTGCATCGCGTTGCAAAGCAGCAAGCCTTCCTTTATCCCGCTTTCACGCAAACATTCTTCTATTTCAGGCGTAATGTTAATCATTTGCCTGCGGCGGTCGGTTTCAAACCACAATTCTTTTCGATACGATTTCATTTTATATTTATTTAATTATTAACTTCCTGCGTATTCTGCGGCAAATTCCGGCGATATATAATTGGAATAACTGCAGCAAACTTCCGCCGACAAATCTATTCCGCATTGTATCACTTTTGCCCATTCTTCTTCCGTCAATTCCGGGATATCACGGTGACCGATACCATACTTTATTAACCCGTAGACAATGCCGGCATTAAAATTATCGCCTGCGCCAATCGTACTTACAGGGGTTATCTTTTTCGAATTGAAATGTGCGGTTATATTGTCCGTATAGAGGTTCACGCCCTCCGCGCCATGCGTAGTCATAAAACAGGCACAATGCTGTTTGACGATTTCCGAATAGACTTCGTTCATGTCCGTTTTTTCATACAGGTTGCAAAAATCCTCATCCGAACCGCGCACAATCGTTGCATACTCACAGTTTTCGGAAACAATCCGGCGCAGTTGATTACGGTCGGACTTGTGGGAAGAACGGAAATTAGGATCATAATATATCAACGCCCGGCGTTTTTTCGCCTCCTTTAAAAACTCTACAAAACGATCCCGGTATACGGGATTCAGGGCATAAAACGAACCGAATACAAAAATATCATCTTCGTTTATCTCGGGGAAAGGCATGTTCAGCCTGTTTTCTGGATAATCGGTATGGAAAATATACTCGGCGTTCCTGTCGGCTCCGAGAAAGGCGAGAGAAACGGGACTTTTATGCCCTTCAAAACGGTCTATGTAATCCGTATTAATCCCGTTCGCCGACATAAAGTCGCAAACCATACTGCCCACACGGTCGTCGCCCACTTCGCTGATAAATGTTACGGGGACGCCCAGACGACTCAGCGATACCATTCCATTCAAAACCGAACCGCCCACAACCGAACGTTCCGGCTGTCCGTTTTCAAAAATGATATCCAGTATCGTTTCCCCTATTCCTGTTACCTTTCGCATTCCTTTCAGCATTTACTTTGTTCACGGCTTTTTTCGCCAAGGTATCCCCCATGATGCCGTTTGGCATAATCCACGCTTGTAAAACCGATTGTCTTCATGACGCTGACAACAAGCATATCGCCGATAACCGTCATGACCGTAGTCGAAGTTGTCGGCGTAAGGCCTAACGGACATACTTCGTCCGGCGCGCCCGTCAGCAGGCAAACATCCGCCTCCCTTGCCAGAGGGCTGTCCGGGTTTGACGTGATGACGATAAACTTAACCTCCGGCACCAACCCGCGCGACAGGCTTACGAGTTCTTCCAGTTCGCGCGTCTTGCCCGAATTGGAAATCAACAGCATAATATCATTTTCGCGCATAATACCCAAGTCGCCATGCTGCGCTTCGCTGGGATGCAGGAAGAATGCAGGCGTTCCCGTCGAACTGAATGTCGTAGCCACATTCATGGCTATCTGCCCGGCTTTACCCATGCCGCTTATGATCAATGACCCGCCTTTCTTATGTACGTGTTCATATATCAATGCAACGGCCTTTTCATAAGATTCCGTAACAGGTATATTACGGACAGCCTCGGCTTCCCTGTCTATAATGGACTTTATCTCTTCATATAACATGATAAAACATATTTTTCATGACGGCAAATATACAATTTTTTTTCGATTCGAACATATTATTTGTTTTTTCTCGTATCTTTGCGAGCACAATGAAAAATTTATATTGAGAAAATCAGTTTATATGAAAAATAAAATTATCTGCAGAATCTTTACCGTGTGTTGCTCATGTATTCTAATCGGAGGATGTGGAAAATCCGACAGGTTCACAGTCGAAGGCGTTATCGCAGGAGCTACGGGACAAACTTTGTATCTTGAGAACACCGGGTTATCGACCGTTACGCTCATCGATTCTTTCAAACTGAAGACCGACGGCAAGTTTGTATTCCGGCAAAAGCGTCCCGAATACCCGGATTTTTATCGTTTGAAATTAAAAAATCAACCTGTCCCGATTCATTTTTCCGTCGATTCTATCGAAACAATCGTATTCACGGCCGACGCCCACAATTTTGCCACGTCGTATACGGTCGAAGGTTCCGAAAACAGCAAGGCGATGAAGGAAGTAACGCTGGCGCAGCTGGACGCGAACGAGGAAATCCACAAGCTGCGCGACAGCCGCGGGATGAATCTGATTCCCGATTCCACCTACCATGAAAGCGCATTGAAAGCCATAAAATCATACAAGGACATTGCGCTCAAATACATATTCGGCGCGCCGGCCTCGCCGGTTGCCTATTTCGCGCTGTTCCAGCAGCTCGACGGATTATGGTTCTTCGATTTATATGACAGGACGGACTCGAAAGCGTATGGCGCCGTGGCGACAAGCTATAAAGCATACTATCCGGAAAGTCCGCGCGCCAAACAGCTCGAATCGCTGGCGCTTCAATCCATGCGGGTCACACGCGGAGAACGCAGAAGAACACTGAACTTGGAGGATGCGAAAGAAATCAGCTTTTTGGACATCGACCTGCCGGACGTAAACGATAACAAAATAAAGCTAAGCAACATCGCTCAAGAGGGAAAAGCCATACTTGTAAATTTCACGGCTTACCAGACGGAATGGTCTCCTACATTCAACATTAAATTAAACGAATTATACGGGAAATATAAAGAACGCGGCTTCGAAATCTATCAGGTATCATTAGACAGCGACACACATTTCTGGAAAAATGCGGCATCAAACATCCCCTGGATAAGCGTGCACGACCCCCAATCCGTTTATTCATCCATCGCCGCCGTATACAACGTGAAGCAGCTTCCGGCGCTGTTCCTCATAAATAAAAAGGGAGAAATGTCCAAACGCATAGAATCCATTGAAACAATAGAAGATGATATAAAATCAGTATTATAAGGAAAATATGTTATAAAGCATCATTATTTGATTTGTATATATTAAATTTTAGACGTATTTTTGCCCCAAAATTATGACAAGCTTGAGTTCCGGCTATCAATTGTTGGTCGGGATTCTTTTTTTATTCATTTAAAATAAAATAATAAGGACGTACAATTATGGCTGTTACTTACATGTCGGAAGAAGGCTATAACAGAATTTTAGCCGAAATAAATTATCTGGAATCGGTAAAACGCCCGGAGATATCCGCACAGATAGCGGAAGCCCGCGACAAAGGCGATTTATCGGAAAATGCAGAATATGACGCCGCACGGGATGCCCAGGGCATTCTCGAAGCGAAAATCGCACAACTGAAAGGCATGATTTCCAATGCCCGTCTGATTGATGAGTCACAACTGAAAACAGATGTGGTGCAGATTATGAACAAGGTCAAACTGAAAAACATGAAGACGAAAGCCGTCATGTCGTACACGATTGTGTCCGATTCGGAAGCGAATCTGAAGGAAAACAAAATTGCCGTCAGTACGCCCATAGCACAGGGGCTTATAGGCAAAAAAGTCGGCGATACGGTGAACATAAAAGTGCCCTCCGGGACGGTGAATTTCGAAATTCTGGAAATATCTTTGGGCGTATAATATAATAATGTAAATAGATAAACTGCCATGGCATCCATATTCAGTAAAATAGTTGCAGGAGAAATACCAAGTTATAAAATTCTGGAAAACGATGAATTTTTCGCGTTCTTAGACATCAATCCGGTTACGAGAGGACATACGCTCGTCATTCCCAAAAAGGAAACGGATTACATTTTCGATATCGACGACGATGTGCTCGGACGCATGATGATCTTTGCAAAAAAAATAGCCGCAGCAATTAAGGAAGTGATCCCCTGCACAAGGATCGGCGTGACCGTAATGGGACTGGAAGTTCCCCACGCCCATATACACTTAATCCCCATAAACAGGGAAGCGGATATGTTTTTCTGCAATCCGAAACTCAAACTTTCTCCCGAAGAATTTGCATCCACGGCCGAAAAGATCCGCTCCCTGTTACAATAAAAGTAATAATAATACGTTGTAAAATCAGCGTATTTTCGTACTTTTGCGGTCGAATATAAAACAACATACAGAGATGAAAAAATTTCAGCTAACGAATAACATTACCGGTGGGCTCGTTTTTGCGATTGCGGCTACCGTTTATTTAATGACTATCGAACCGACAGCAAGCTTCTGGGACTGTGGAGAGTTCATTTTGTCGGCATACAAACTTGAAGTGGGACACCCGCCCGGAGCGCCGCTGTTCATGTTAGTAGGGAATCTTTTCTCACATCTGTCGGATGTGGGCAATGTAGCTAAAATGATTAATTCAATGTCAGCCCTGTTCAGCGCGCTGACCATTTTATTCCTTTTCTGGACGATTACGCATCTTGCAAGGAAACTGATCGTAAGTGACGTTGAGAAAATGACGCTGTCGCAGACCATACTCATCCTTGGCTGCGGATTAGTCGGCTCCCTTGCCTATACGTTCAGCGATACTTTCTGGTTCAGCGCTGTCGAAGGCGAAGTTTACGCATCGTCATCCCTGTTCACGGCCGTAGTGTTCTGGCTTATCCTGAAATGGGAGGAACACGCCGATGCGCCGCATGCCGACCGCTGGATCGTACTTATCGCCTATCTTATGGGATTGAGTATCGGCGTCCACTTGCTGAACCTGCTCTGCATCCCGGCCATCGTACTTGTTTACTATTATAAAAAATATCCCAATCCGACGCTTAAAGGCACTTTCTTCGCATTATTGATATCATTCGTCATGATCGCAATCATGATGTACGGGATTGTCCAGAGCCTCGTTGAAGTATGCGGGTGGTTTGAACTGTTCTTCGTAAACGGACTGGGCATGCCGTATAATTCCGGGGTGTTTGCATATATGATAATCATCACGGGAATACTGGTTTGGGCGATATGGGAAACCATGCGCGAGCAGGTCAATGAACGCCGCATGAAAATCGCATTTATCCTCTCCATAACGCTTCTCGGAATACCTTTCGTCGGAAGCGGTTACTTTCTGGGGATTGTCATTATCGTTGCGCTGACCATCTTCATGTTCAGGTACAAAAAAATAAATATCAAGGCAATAAATACAATCCTTGTATCATTAATGGTCATTCTCATCGGATATTCCTCTTTTGCGCTGATCCTCATCCGCGCAACGGCAGATACGCCGATGAATCAGAATAAACCGAGCGATATCTTTACGCTCCGCACCTATCTTGCACGCGAACAATACGGCGAAACGCCACTCCTGTACGGCAAAACGTATGTCTCGGAAGAAAAACGGGAATCGAAAGGAAATATCAGCGTTCCGGTCTCCGAACCCGGAGTCCCGACATTGACGCGCGTTATAAAAGAAAATCCGGACGAAAAAGACCGTTACTTTGTATCTTCGGAAAACGAACGGAAAGTATACATCGAAGAAACATGCATGTTATTCCCGCGCATGTACAGCTCCACGGACGAAAGTCACATCGCCGGATATAAGGAATGGGGAGAAGTCAAAGGAACACCCGTCAGAATAAATACTCCCGGCGGTGAACCGAAAACGGTCATGAAACCGACATTTGCCGAAAACCTGCGCTTCCTGTTCTCCTATCAGCTGAACTTTATGTACTGGCGCTACTTTATGTGGAATTTCTCAGGCCGGCAGAACGATATACAGGGACATGGCAATATCATACACGGAAACTGGATAACGGGAATAAAATTCCTCGACGGGGCGCGTCTCGGCCCGCAGGATAACATGCCGCTCGACATTACCGGGAACAAAGCCCATAATGTGTTCTACATGCTTCCCCTGATACTCGGAATCCTCGGAATTTTAGTCCAGGTGCTGCGGAAAGGCGAAACAGGGATACAGAGTTTCTGGGTCACATTCTTCCTGTTTTTCATGACAGGTATAGCCATTGTTCTATACCTCAACCAGACCCCGTTACAGCCTCGTGAACGGGATTATGCTTATGCCGGCTCGTTCTATGCGTTTTGTATCTGGATAGGTATCGGGGTGATCGGCGTTGCCAAACTGTTGGAACGGGCAAAATTACCTTCCGTCGTTACCGCTGCGGCGGCATCGCTGATATGCCTCCTTGTGCCGATACAAATGGCCTCCCAGACGTGGGACGACCATGACCGTTCGGGACGCTATGTGGCGCGTGATATCGGACGCAACTATCTCGAATCGTGCGAACCCAACGCGGTGATATTTACGCACGGGGATAACGACACATTCCCGCTATGGTACGTGCAGGAAGTCGAAGGCGTCCGAACGGATGTACGCGTATGCAACACAAGTTACCTCCAGACCGACTGGTACATTAACCAGATGAAACGTCAGGCTTACAATTCCGAACCTTTGCCGATATCATGGACTTATAAGGATTATCTGCAGGGCAAACGCGATGTGGTTTATATAATCCCCCCGGCCGACCGGCCTGCAGGTCCCATTGGCGTGAGCACCGCCCTCAGCTTTATGAAAAGCGACGACAGCAGACATAAATATCCATACGGAAATACGATGCTTGACTATATCCCTTCGTCCAAGTTCGTGCTTCGCATAGACTCGGCTACCGTCGTGAAAAACAAAACCGTAAACCCGGAATACGAACCTTATATCGAAAAGGAAATGATCTTCGATTATGAAGGAAAAAATGTAATTACGAAGGTGGATGTGATTACGATGGATATGGTCAATACGAATAAGTGGGAACGCCCGATCTATTTTGCCTCTTCCATACCCGGAAATCTCTTCGGTTACGTCGGCAACAATCTGCAGAAAACAGGACTTGCCTTCCAGTTAGTGCCCATAAATACAACGGAACATGGTATATCCATTAATACAAGAAAAATGTATGACAACCTCATGAACAAATTCAAATGGGGCGGAATTGATAAACCGGGAGTTTACCTCGAAGAAAACACGATGAGGATGTGTAAATCATACCGCCAGGTATTATTTGCCGATCTCGCCGAAGAGCTTATTAAAGAAGAAAAGATCGACAGCGCCATTAAAGTGCTCGACCGTTGCATGGAAGTGATGCCCGAAGAAAACGTTCCTTACGACTATTCCGTTTATCCGATAGCCAGACTTTATTTTTCGCTGGGAGAAACGGAAAAGGCAAAATTCATCACGGCGAAAATGATCGAACGATCCATGATTGAAGTCGACTGGATGCTCCGCCTCAAACCGTCGCAACGTGAACCGTTTCTGCGAAATGTAAACTATAACATGGCCGTAATGAGAGATATTCTGACAATCAGCCTGCAATATGATAAAGAGTTTGCCCAGTCTTATGTCGAACGGTTCAACAAATACTCCATGCAGCTTGAATCAAGTCAAAAGAAACAGTAAACGATGTTGATCGAACAGCCCCCCCGGATTTACCGCTGGTTTTTTCCGGGGGCTTTTTGGCGGATACCTTCGCCAAAAGGACAGCCAAAATGCGTATACCTGACTTTCGACGACGGGCCTATCCCGGAAATGACCCCATGGATTCTCGATACGCTCGACCGGTACGGGATAAAAGCCACTTTCTTTTGTGTCGGGGAAAATGTACGCAAATATCCCGAACTGTACCGAATGTTGACGGAACGCGGTCATCGCACCGGCAATCACACATTCAATCATATACAGGGCATACGTTTCATGTCGAAAAATTATATCCGTAATATTGCGGAAGCATCCAAATACATTGACGGCGATTTGTTCCGTCCGCCGCACGGGCACATGCGTTTTTCGCAAGTATTGAGATTGCGCAAGTTGTTCAGGATCATCATGTGGGACGTGGTAACCCGCGATTATAGCCCGCACATGACAGCCAAAGGCGTCTTTAACAACGTGAAACGATACACGCGTAACGGGTCGATAATCGTTTTTCACGACTCGCTGAAAGCTGTCGGGCGAATCGAAGAAGCCCTTCCGAAATCCATTGAATGGCTTTTAAACGAAGGATACGAATTTAGACTGTTGTAAACCACTCAGGTACTTCAAAAAAACGTTGAATCTCACGCGGCATAGTTTTGTGCATTGCTTTATCTCTTCCCGACGACAAAAAATACATTGCCGCGAGTGCGGAAACCTTCCCGACGATAAAAAGTGCGTTGCCGCGAGTGCGGAAACCTTCCTGACGACGAAAAGTACGTTGCCGCGAGTGCGGAAACCTTTATGACGACAAAAGTGCCCTGAAAGGGCATAATCAACAGCGCAGGGCAACGCCCTGTGTGGGAAACGTATATCGCCACTAAGCCCTAACGGGGCGTAATCCGTCC
>JAITDQ010000351.1 GCA_031282485.1 Tannerella sp.
TCGGAACTCCCGAAGAACGTGCAAAAAGTCAGACCTCCCGTTTGGATTCTTTAGTAAGCCTGACCGCCGATCAAAAGGTGAAAATTGAGGCTGTTAATCTTGACTTGTCTAAAAAAATGGATGCGGTTTTCCAGAGCGCCCAGGGCGACCGCGATAAAATGCGCTCCGAAATGGAAAAAATAACCACGGAACGGGACAAACAGTACAAAGCCATCCTGACGGACGAACAGTACAAAAAGTATCAGGACAACCGTGAACAGTTACAGAGACAAGGACAGGGACAGGGACAAGGACAGGGACAAGGACGGCGAGGCCAAGGAAGAAGGCAATGATAAAATCAGGACGGAGAAACGATTGTCGGCAACAGATCACAGCCGGCGCGAATCCCGTGTCAAAGATGTAAAATCGTTCGGTCATTATGGAAGACGGCAGTTATTATGGCCGTCTTCCTGTTTTTTGGGGGGTGTCCGGGGTTCAGGATATTTCCGTTGATGCTAACGGTTTTGATTATCGTCAAGTTTATATTAAAAATACCAAAAACATTCTTTCTTCCAAAAACTATTTCTATCTTTGGCGCAGTATGAAAAGTATATTTACATATCTGTTTACGATTATTCCGGCTGCTTTGGTTTTTTACGGCGGAGCAGGCGTTAATGTCATTTCATATTGCTGCAACCAATGTCGTTCGGCCGGTATCGAAATTTTGCGGGAGGATAAATGTTGTGAAATACACAATTATCATCGTCCCGGCAACTCATGTTATAATTATGCGTCGCAAATCACAGACGCAACGTGCGGCAACTCCGGACGTGAACATGAATGTCACCACGCCGCCGGTAATGTTCGTCATGACGATTGCCGCAACCGTTCCGGACATTCCGGCTATGACAGCAGTCACAATAATAATTGTCAGGCGAATGATCACTGCAACATGGAACGTATTCATTTCGACTGGTATTCGCATTTTTCCCCGGAATCGAACGTGAAGTTTTCGCCGGTAGCGCTTGATTTGCTCCCTTGCGAAAGCGTTGATGTTTCGTTTATAAGCCCTTTAACCTGCGATGCGGGCTGGGGTATATGCAAAGGGCCGCCTGTGGTTCGCCCGCGCGATTATCTTTCGGGCCTTACCTTACTTTTGATTTAATCCTTTATTACCTTTCACAAGCGTGGCGGGAAACTTTACCGTTCGCATGATGCCAAGTATGATTCGTGCGCGGAACAGGGACTTTCGCCTGCAAAATAATTTTATACGTACCGGCGCTCCGGCCTGCCGAAAGGAAATGAGGGTTTATAAATCAAAAGGAAAAATAATGATGAAATATATATTTATTTTCGTAGCGATGCTTTTTTCATCTGTCGTGATGGCGGGGGAAAAAATCCGTGGATATGTCCGTGACGAACAAAACGAACCTGTTACGGGCGCTCATGTTCGCTGGGAAAAAAGCAGTAGAGGTACAACTACCGATGCCGAAGGCTATTTCGAAATCGAACGGGAAGAAAACAAATCGTTAATAATTAGCTATGTCGGGTATGCAACTTTGTCCGTGACGGTCGAACGGCCGGACGAACTTTTGCACGTTGTCTTAAAAGACGAAATTGAACTTGATGAGGTTGTCGTAAATGAAAGACGGCTGGGGTTGATATCTTCGCGTACCGAAGTATTGCAAACACAACGAATCACGTATGAAGAACTTTGCCGGGCGGCATGTTGCAACCTGGCGGAAAGCTTCGAGACGAATCCTTCGGTCGATGTTTCGTATGCCGACGCGTCAACGGGGGCGCGCCTGATAAAATTGTTAGGTTTGCCCGGCGTTTACGTGCAGATGCTTACGGAAAATTTCCCAAACTTCCGGGGCGCGGCATCGCTGTACGGACTGGATTACGTTCCGGGGGCGTGGATGGAGAGCATACAGGTTTCAAAGGGAACTTCGTCCGTGAAGAACGGATATGAAGCCCTTGCCGGACAAATCAATGTCGAATTTAAAAAACCTGCTACGGCCGATATTTTTTCCGCAAATGTTTTTGCCGACGATGCCGGAAGGTATGAAGCCAATAGCGACGCGTCACGGCATGTGAACAATAATCTTTCCACCGGCTTGCTTGTACATTATTCCAACGACAGCGAGCAGCACGATGATAATAATGACGGGTTCCTTGACATGCCGCTCAAGGAACAGGTTAACCTGATGAACAGATGGCAACACCGGGCAGGCAATTATGTGTCTCAGTACGGTGTGCGCTATCTGTACGAAGACCGTACGGGGGGGCAGGCCACGAAACACCATTACGTCGCAGATCCTTACCGGATAAAACTTCATACGAACCGCACTGAAGGGTATACCAAGCAGGCGTATATCATTGACCCCGGCAGAGCGGAAAGCATAGCCCTCATCCTGTCCGGCTCCGGCCACAAACAGCAGGCGATGTATGACCGTACACCTTATAACGTATTTCAGGGAAACCTGTACGCAAGCCTTATGTACGAAAATGAGTTTTCCTCGATGCATCGCCTGAGTACGGGGCTTAGCCTGAATTATGACGGGTTTGACGAGAGTCTCACGCAGGACGGGATGAAATCGGTGTTCGACCGTAAGGAGGTCGTGCCGGGAGCTTATGTGCAGTATACGTACAATTTCAAAGATAAATTTATCCTGCTTGCCGGCCTGCGTGCCGACCACAGTTCCGTTCACGGCTTTTTTGCGACGCCGCGCGTCCACATGAAATACATTCCTTTTGAATGGTTTCATCTGCGTGCATCGGCCGGGAAAGGCTTCCGTACGGCGAATGTGCTTGCGGAAAATAATTTCTTGCTGTCCGGCAGCCGCAAAATGATTATTGCAGAACATCTCGACCAAGAAGAGGCTTGGAACGCAGGCGTGAACTTCTCGTTTTACATACCTCTCGGAGGCAAAGACCTTACGATAAATACGGAATGGTATTACACGGATTTTAACAAACAGGTTGTTGTGGACATGGACGGTAATTCTCACGAAGTCCGTTTTTATAACCTCGACGGGAGATCGTATTCGAACAGTTTCCAGATCGAAGCGACCTATCAGTTCCCGTTCCTGCGGGGATTCACGCTGACGGGCGCATATCGTTATACGGATGCCGAAACCGATTACCGGGATGCAGGCGGTGGCATGCATCGCTTAAAAAAGCCTTTAACGAGCGATTACAAAGGATTACTGACGGCTTCCTACCAGACGCCGTTGAAGAAATGGCAGGTTGATCTGACCGGGCAATTTAACGGAGGCGGACGTATGCCCGTTCCCGATACGGAAAATCCACTGTGGGACGCCGGCTTCGGCTCGTATTCCGTGTGGAACGCACAGGTAACCAAATTTTTCCGTACATGGTCAATCTATGTGGGATCGGAAAACCTGTTTGATTTTACTCAAAGCCACCCGATCATTGACGCCGCCAATCCGCGGGGCGATTATTTTGACGGTTCGCTGATCTGGGGACCTGTACACGGACGAAAAATTTACGCCGGTTTACGCTTCAACATAAGCCGGGACTAAATGAATCGAACACGAAAGGTGTGATTTATCGAAAGTTTTTAATATACATTTTATTATTCATAAGTATCTCATCAAAATAAGTTTTTATTAAAATGACAAAACTTGATACAGACCTTCTTTCCCAAAGCAGCCAGCCATCGGTTGGTGGCATAAAAGAGTCTGTCTTTTTCCAGATAA
>JAITDQ010000156.1 GCA_031282485.1 Tannerella sp.
AAAAATTTTGTCCGAATTAAAGAATAATATTTATCTTTACGCTCGAATTATGTTGAGAAGTATATGCCGGGGCTGCCGGCACAATTTTTCAACGGGTTTTATACATTATTATATATGAAAAAAGGATGTTTTTTAATGCTGGCAATCATATTTCTGACTTATGGATATCAGGGATATAAAGTTGTGGATGCTTATATGAAAGACGGCATACAAATAAAGGAAACCGGAAAATTATCGGATATAGCCGGAAATGTATTGTCCGTTCCACTGGAAATGCCTGACACCGGGGTTATGCGGAACATCAAACGTGTGCGCAGGGACGGGGATGACTTGTTTATGATCAGCGAAAACCGGCTGTTCCATTTCGATATTCACGGGAATTTCATTAACAGGATAGCGGGTGACATGAAGAATGCGTTTATCGTTGAATATGCGTTGAATACAGGTATGAACCGGGTATTTGTGATTGACAGTCAGCGCAACATAAGCAAATATGATTACGACGGCAACCTTTTGTCAAAAAAACGTATCGAACAGTTCCGGTACAGGCTCACCGCATTTGCCTTTCACGACGGACATTTATGGATTTCAGCCGAAACACTTGTGAAAAATGACGATTACCCCGATTCTTTCCTGATTGTGCATAATCTGTATCAATTGGACGATAATATGAATGAAATATCAAGCCGGACTTTACGCGTCGCCGCCGGTACGACGGGAGGAAACAGGTTTTTCAGCAACACATGTGTTTCGGAACTGCTGGTCGACGAAAATGAAGTTTATGCATACATGCCGCCTTTCGAAAGCGACGGCCTTCTTGAAGACTCGCTTTATATCGCGGGACAGGAGGCGTTCCCGCTGTTGAATAAAAACGCGCACGACGGCATGGCCTGCATCTATCCCGTAAGAAAAGGGCGACGGTATATGTTTTCAACATGTGGCAGCCCCGCCGGTAACCATTTCATTTTCTGCTACGATAAAATCAATTTTACGGCATACTTCCTTTCCGAAGGTTTTAAGGATGACATCTTCGAAACGGGATATATTTCCGACTTTCAACCTGTTGATATTTATAATCATTCATACTGTTTCGTGAAATCAGGGAAAGATTTATCCGGAAAATTTCCCGGAAGAGCGGTGAATGACGACAATCCCGTTCTCTTTATCGTAAATCTGAAAGCATGAAAAAAATAATTTAATAATTGCGGCAAATTGATTACTTTTGCCGCAAAAAAAATATGACAGTTTACGATTTTGACGAGATTATAGACAGGAAAGGCACCGATTGCGTGAAATATGACACCCTCAGGGCGCATTTCGGAAGTGAAGACCTCACGCCGTTATGGGTGGCCGACATGGATTTCCGTACGCCCGATTTCATTACCGACGCAATCGGGAAACGTTGCGAACATCCGGTTTTCGGATATACCTTCCCGCCGGATGATTATTACAGCAGCATCATAAAATGGAACCGCGAACTGCACGAATGGGACGTGAAACGCGAATGGATAAGTTTTATTCCGGGGATTGTACGCGGCATCGCTTTCGCTGTCGGGAAGTTTACGCAGGAAGGCGATAAGGTGATCATACAGCCGCCCGTCTATCATCCGTTCCGCCTCGTGCCGGAAAACATGAAGCGTGAGGTCGTCTACAATCCGCTGCGCCTCGTGAACGGCGTGTATGAAATGGATTTCGACAGCCTGACGTCCGTAATGGACGAACGGTGTAAAATCCTTATCCTGTCAAATCCGCATAATCCGGCAGGCATCGTGTGGAAAAAGGATACGTTGCGGCAACTGGCGGCAATATGCAGCGCAAATAACATCCTTGTCATATCCGACGAGATTCACTCCGAGATGATTTATCCTCCGTTTAAGCATCATCCGTTCCCTACCGTATCGGACGAGGCCGCATCGTGCAGTATCACGTTTGCCGCTCCCAGTAAGACGTTTAACATTGCAGGTATCGTGGCGTCTTACGCCATTGTGCCCGACGATCGTTTACGCAGGGAGTTTTATTCTTATCTGGAGGCCGGCGAGTTCAACGGAGGTTCCTTATTTTCGTATATCGCGACGATCGCTGCATATACGCATGGGGCGGAATGGCGACGCCGGATGCTTGATTACGTAATCGGAAATGTTGATTTCGTTGACGCGTACCTTAAAGAATATATTCCGCAGATAAAAGTCTACCGCCCACAGGCTTCATTCCTGATATGGCTGGACTGCTGCGAACTTGGCCTTAATCGTAAGGAGCTGACAGCGCTGTTCAGGGAACACGCCCGCCTTGCGCTTAATGACGGCGTAATATTCGGCGCCGAAGGCAACGGATACATGCGCATGAACGTCGGCTGTCCCCGCAGCACACTCGAAACGGCGCTGGAGAGGTTGAAAAACGCCGTTTATTTGTGGCGGAAATAGTCGTAACGTATGATTTCGTCCGAAACCGTCCGGGCTTCTTTGAGATGCCGCACGTCTTCGGCGGAAATGCCTGTCGCATCGCCGTACACGGCGTTATGCGCGTTTACCGCAATCCCTTTATTGGCGGGAGCCAGGATACTCCGTCCCACTCCCCGCCAGGGATAATCCGTTAATCCCAACATGTCCAGCAATGTCGGATAAATATCAATCTGTCCCATGACTTTTTTATAACGCATGCCTGCGCCGGACAAATCAAAAGCGTCCTGCTGCCGTTGCAGTGCGGAACGCAATGCCGGCGGCACGTTCAGCATGATGAACGGGACAAAGGGCGTTTCCGAAACGACACCCCGGCCGGCTTTGTCACGGCACAAGTCGTCCCGCATATCGGCAAGCCCCTCGTGGTCTCCCGTAATGACGATCAGCGTATTCTCAAATTCCGGAACAGCGCGGATTCTTTCCACGAACAAGCCCAATGCACGGTCCGTATAATGGGCTGTCGTCATGTAGTCGCACATTCGGAACGGTATGTTATCGGAAAAATGCACTTCTTTCAGATAATCGGGGAGGGTGAACGGAAAATGTCCCGAATAAGTTACAATCTGCAACAGGTTGGCGCCTGTTTTCCAAACCTGACCGCTGCCGATCTTTCCGGCGCACTGCCTCAACAGGGATACATCCCCCAACTGGTGGCGATAGTGAGGCCCGACTTTCTCATCCTGCATAAAATGGCTTTCGGATACCAGGCTGTCATAGCCGAAAACAGGCGCAATCACGCTTTGATTCCATACGATCGGTTTGTCGGCCGTAAGCGTACAGGCGTAAGCCTCTCCATGCTTTTCCTTCATGGCTTTTGCAAGCGAAGGATAGAAAGTATGGGGATATTTCAGGCTATAGACGCCGATGTCAACAGGCAATAGCCCCGTATTAATCATCAACTGGGCGTCTATGGAGCGCCCGCCTTTCACCTGCGACAGCACGTTGGGGGCATAAAACGTCGTCGAATCACGCAAAAGGCGATTCATGCCGGGCATGATCTCCTGCCCTTCGACCGTCCGTTCCAAAACCCAGCTTTCGAGTGATTCGGCAAGAATAATGATACAGTTCATACGGCTCTCCGGCATCATTGTATTTCCCGGGGATACGGCATGACGACCGAGCCATGCTTCTATGTGCCGTCCCGTTTCGGGCGTATAAACTTCCCTGTCCCGGATATAATCGTAACAGAGAGAGCCGGCGATCGTATAAAGAGGCGTCCCGCAAGTATGCGTATATGAATCCTGCAACGATTCGTACGCCTTCTTAAATCCTCCTTTCGCAAGCAGTAACGCGGCGGCAAGCGATGCGAATATCACTGCCGGCAACATGTAGCATCCGTATATGACAAGCCTGCCGGGAGCCGTTTGCGACGTTTCCTTTTCCGCTTTGCGTTTCTTCCGGTACAATAAGGCTGCCGCTAATGTAGATAATGGATACATGCCGTCTTCCCAGCGCAAAGATTCGTACACGCTGCTCGAGAAATCCAGCATATTGGCGACAAGCCCGTAACTGCTCAAAGGAATCGCCGTATAGTAGGTACGAAAATAAATAAGATTTGAAACGAATAAACATCCGAGTATCACATCCGTAATCCACATGATAAAAGCCTTACGGAAAAAGACAAAAGGCGTCGAAAGAACCAGGGCGAACAATATTCCGAACACGTACAGCTCCGCATACGAAAACGGACGGAAGGTGGAAACAGCACACCAACTGAAATCAAACCAAAGTATCTTGAAAAGCAGTAACCGGAAAAATAAAAAATACATGCTCCGCATTTTTTTACAGGGAAAGAAAAATGCTATTACTTTGTGATATAAAATAAAAAAAGTCTTAGTCATAAATTTATCAACAACGCCTTCCGATTTTAAATTACGCCCGATCCCGTTACTTCCGTATAATTCTCCTTCGCTGAAAATACAGTCTTTCCCACAACAAGACCGTATAATACAATTCCTGTTGTTTTAACTGTTGGTATAACATCCTGAAAAATACAGGTAATGTCCTTTTTGCTAATGAACACATAATTATTAAAAAAGTAAACTTAAACATGTTCCAGCTTTACAAACGCACCCAACTCCTCGCCAAACCCGCCGTAAAACGGGAACAAATGTACGGAATTAAACTTTGTAATCCAAAAAACGGAGGCGTTTTGGCGATATATCCGACGCCTGTGCGGCGAACAGGTATCAATAATATCTTTTATGACAACCTTTCATGGTCGACAATAAACCGTCGTCCACATTTCCGGCACAAATAATTTTGCTTCCCTTATGATTTTTTGCCGATTCTTTTTATCTTTGTGCTTTGGCAATCGGGACAATGGAGAGTGATTTTTATTTGCATTTACAAAAATACAAATTTGTTGCCTGGTTGTCAAATATTTACAGCAGCGTATTCTTTACATCACCTCCAAAATACCTTGCGCAGGCGTTTTGGTTTGGTTGGGTAAAGACAATTATTAACTGATAAAAAAATTGTATCTATGAAACGAGTAGCTTTTAAAATGAAATTGAAACCGGGATGTAAACAGGAATACATCAAACGGCACAATGCCGTATGGCCTGAAATCGCAGACCTTATCAAACGTTCCGGCATCAGTGATTATTCCATTTACCTGGACGAGGAAACGAACATTCTTTTCGGCGTGCAGAAGGTAAGCGGCGACACGTCGTCGCAGGAACTGGGCAACATCGAAATACAGCAGAAATGGTGGGACTACATGAGCGACATCATGGATGTCAACCCCGACAATTCGCCCGTAACGGTCTATCTGGAAGAAGTCTTCCATCTGGAATAGGAAGAAAGATACGTCACCGTACCGGAAAGTCTGTTACCATACCGGAAACTCGGCAATCCGCAGCGTTGTGCAGCCGTAAGGGATAAGTTCGATGGTTTCTTCATCGCTCATCGCTTCGTCCTGCTGTGAGAAATATTGTATCGGTCCGGCCGAACCGTTGTAGAGTTGCCAGCGCGGGATGCGACGGGCTTTGGTGCGGATCGTTACCGGTGCGTCCTGCAACGTCCATGGCCAGGCAGCGACGTTGGCCGACTTCTCTACCGTAAAGGCGGCATCGCTTTGCAGATGTCGCCGGGACAGGCAGTAGTTCCACGGCGAATCGGACGTGACCTCGTAATACCATTGTCCGTAATGCTCGCGCGCGGACGGTTCAAACATTTTCTTCTCCCATTTTTCATTCATCTTCAGGGCATAGACCAATGGACCCCGTTCTACCACAGCCGCGCCGCCGTACCATGTGTCGACACGCACCTGCATGGGCAGCTCCAGCGTCAGGACATCGCCATCTTTCCATTCGCGGCTGATGCGCGTGATTTCGCCCGCATGGGCGTCCGCGTCGACAACTTCTCCGTTCAGCCGGACAACCGGCGATGTACACCAGCCGGGTATACGCAGGTGGAACGGGAAAAACGCTTTCTTCCGCTTCCTGTCGGGAAATGTGATTTTAAACCGGATGGATTCGTCGAACGGATAGGCCGTTTCTTCCGAAACAGCGACCGGAATGTTGTCAGCCACTTTAGCCGTCACGGAGGAAGGTGCGTAGACTAATGCGCTGATTCCATTGTCGCTCGTGGCAAACCACAGGTGCTGTACGAATTTCGGCCAGCCCTGATGCATGTTGGATGTACAACACGGGTATCCGTTAAGTTCGCCGAAGAGGATGTCGGTATCTTCGTGAGGCGTCGAGAAGTTACGCCGGGCGCGTGTCACCTGCACCTGATTCACCTGCTGGTAGTACTGGCGTGCGGAGAAATCGTCGGTGATTTGTGTCGGCAACGCATTGCAGGCAATCCGTTCGAGATGGTCTGCCCACTGCACATCGCCCGTTATTTCCAGCATACTCTCCAGCGAAAACATCATCTCTACCGCCGTGCAGAGTTCCGAACCTTGCGTCGGTTCGCCGAAACGGAGCAGTTCGTCGCCGCCCCACAAACCGATCGGGAAAGCTATCGTACGGCGCATGTCCCGGACGGCTTTCTTTACCGCCTCAAGATGCTGCGGGTCACGGCTCTGCTGATAATAGATGACCGGTTCCTTAAAACCCTGCCCCAGATTGACGCAATGCAGGCTGTGCTGTGTGGAGAGGTGATGCTGATGCAGGAAGACATCCGTCCAGTTGAACGTCTGTTC
>JAITDQ010000168.1 GCA_031282485.1 Tannerella sp.
AATGATATCGTTGGTTTACGGCTTGCAATGACTGCATTTTTATCAAGATTGTCGTTCGCCCACCGGCACATTTTTATAAAATTCTCCCAGTCAGGGGTCAGGCCATACAGGTTATTTCCTAATATATTCTGTTGTAATATGGGCAGGTTGTTTTTTACTTTTGCCGTTAAATGGATGCCTGTTCCGATGAATACGGAGATTAACAGGAGAGGATATATCCAGCTGTATTTTTTTAACCGGCTGCTTTTCAGCAGATAATATATGCCTCCGGTTAAAAACAGTAATATGTACGGATAATATACCATGATGATTCTGTCCTGCGCCCACAATGTATGTAAGAGGACGAAGCTTGCAAAAGTTAAAATGCCTGCATACAGGCCGGTGAATAAGAGCGGTTTGTTTTTCTTGAATACGGAAATGAGGCAAATGATAAACAGGATGTATGTGGCCATGCTCAGGACGGGAATATCCTCTAATGGAAATTCGGAATGTGAGCGTAATCCTAAATATCTGTACAGGAAGCCGGACAGGTATATATGCGAATTTTTAATCACACGCTGTATCAAACCCGGAATATCCTCCGTTCCTTCATGAAGCTGATACGGATTTTTGGCAAGAAGCATTTCGAAACTCTGTACCGTTCCGGAGTCCGGCCATATTACAGGCTTTAAAAGAGAAAAGAGACCGAATATAACGACAAAAATGCCGATAATGGAAATCAAATCTTTCCAGCGGCGTTCTATCATGAAATAAAGGATTATTGCGCCGATGACGCTGAATCCGATGGTTCGCGTCAGCCCCATTCCCATAATAACAAGTACTGTTACAAGGTGTTTTATCCAGTCTTTTTTAAATGTATAATCTCTGTTGTTTCGGAAATAGCGGGAGAACAAATAAAAAAATAACGCCTGCATGAACATAAATAAGGGTTCGCTGTATGTATAACTTGCGAAAAATAAAACATGCGGGTTTATACAGACAAAAAGTAATGAAGGCAGAAGAATTACGGACGGCACCGTATGCCGGAAACTTTTATAGAAAAGCAGGAAAGACGCCAGCATAAAGATTAGGGAAAGAGATTTGAGTAAAATCAGTTTCACGCCAAATAAGCCGACAAAGGGAGACAGTATGATCGGATAGAACGGGCCGTGATGCCCCGGATAGGTGAAATTTTTCCAAAACGCCTTTGCTGCAACAATATAGTCGCAGTCATCGCCGCTAAGACTCACTTTTACGTCAAATAAAAGAATACCGGTCAGGAATCCCATTGTTATGGAAAAAACAACAAGGATCTTTTCATACCTGTCGAAAAACGCGCTTACCTTCTCCATTAAACTTCGTTCCGACTGTTTATTATCATGCTTTTTCTGTCTGCTCGTTCGGCTCATAATATTTTCGATTTACATTTATATGAATTTAATTTTTCTTGCGGCAAACACACACATCTTGACCAGTAACCAGCCATGCCGGAAACGGCTGATTTGTGTGGAACCATACTCCCGGTCTTTGTAGCGGACGATAATTTCCGTAATTTTCATGTTCAGTTTAGCTGCGCCAAACAACAGGTCGAAATCGCCGAAAGGGTCGAAGTCGCCGAAGTAGTTCCTGTTTTCCTTTATTATTTCATAGTCTTTTTTGAATAATACTTTCGTCCCGCAAAGGGTATCTTTTAACGGCTGGCTTAACAGGTAGGAGAACAGTACGCCAAAACTTTTGTTTGCAATTAAATTCAGCAGGCGCATCGCCTGTTTTTCCATCGGATACACCAGCCGGCAACCGTTGATAAATTCTCCTTTATTCTTTTTCAGGGCGTCATAAAATTTGGGCATATCTTCGGGAGGCGTTGTCAGGTCGGCGTCCAGAATAAACAGTATCTCTCCGGTAGCCGCCTCGAATCCTTCTCTGACGGCATTACCTTTACCTTTGCCTGTTTGAATCAGGACTTTTATGTTTTTATCCGGATAGCTGTCTTTTATGCGGAGCATTTCTTCGTATGTCCGGTCGGAAGAATGGCCTTCGACAAAGACAAACTCCTGCGAAGCGCCAAATTCGGGAAGCCGTTTTATGGCATTTTCGATGTTTCCCTTTTCGTTCCGTGCGGGTACGATAATGGAAACGGAATAATCCCGGTCAACATTTCGTGTGACAGGCCGCGCCACGATGAAATTGACTAAATTCAGCCGGTTCACAAACGGGAGGTTTCCCAAAAAACGATTGAAAAGAAGCGTCAATAGCGGAATATAAAACGGGATAAGAATTTTTCTCTCCGTTTTTATAAATTCAAAACCCGTAAGGTGGAGCAAGTTCTTTACATCCTGTGTGGACAGCCAGTTCTGGTTCGGCTGTTTCAGTTTTAACTTTAACCGTTCGGCAAGTTTGAGCAGCGGTTCCCACAGAAAGTTGTAGTTGGAGATCACGATTTTTGTTTTTTCATGGCAAACGTTATTAAGCCGCTGGAATGCTTTCTGCACATCCCATAAAGACATCGTGAGATCCGACATGATTACGTAATCGAATTTTTCGTTCAATTGAAGAGCTTCGACGTCGTCCACCATGAATTTATATTCAGGGAAAGATTCTCGCGCTATTTTTATCATTTCGCCGGAAAAGTCTATACCGACGCCGTATGACGGTTGGACGGCATGTAACAGTTCGCCGGTACCGCATCCGATTTCGAGCACACGGCTTCCCGCCGGAATGAGGAATGAAAAATATTTTTCCAGCGACCGGTTATAGTACTTTCTTTTCCTTTTCCACCGCTTCCTTTCGGAGGCAATGGCGTTAAAATAATCTTTAATTGCGTTTTTATCCAACACTGTATAATTAAATTTTGTGCAAAAGTACTTGTTTTTTTAGTTGTTCGCAAAAAAAACATTGAAAAATTACCGTTCCGTCATGAATCGGGTGCACCGCAAACAAAACAGGAGACGACACGAATGTCGTCTCCTGTTGCCCATAACTTCAATGGTATTTCATTCTCTTTCTTCCGGCGACGGTGAAATCAGTTTATATCCTTTTCCGTGGATATTGATGATCTCTATTTCCGGATCGTCTTTCAGCAGTTTACGCAGTTTTGTAATGTAAACATCCATGCTGCGTGCATTGAAGTAGTTGTCGTCCACCCAGATCGTTTTCAGCGCGTAGTTGCGTTCAAGTACTTCATTGGCATGTGCGCAGAGCAAACTCAACAATTCACATTCTTTCGTAGTGAGTTTCGTTACTTTGTCTCTGATTGAAAGCGTTTGTTTCTGAGTATCGAACGTAAAACCGCCAAGTTTGTAGAATGCCACGTCTTTCATTTTTTTACCTTTGACACGGCGCATAATAGCTTCGATACGCAGCAACAACTCTTCCATACTGAATGGTTTGGTAATGTAATCGTCGGCGCCGATCTTAAACCCTTCGAGTATATCTTCCTTCATCGTTTTCGCGGTAAGGAAAATAACCGGTATTTCCGGGTTTATCGAGCGTATTTCCTGAGCTAATGTGTAGCCGTCTTTTTTCGGCATCATGACATCCAATACGCATAAATCGTATTTCTCTTTTACAAAACCTTTAAATCCGGCTTCTCCGTCGGAAAAAAGATCGGTTGCATACCCCTTTGCTTGTAAGTATTCTCTTAAAAGCATTCCTAAATTCTCATCATCTTCACAAAAGAAGATTTTCACTTGTTCGTCCATAATTGTTAATTTTTAATAATTGGTAATGTAATAATAAATGTAGTTCCAATGTTTCCCAGACCGTTTTCCGCGCGTATAGACCCTTTATGGTCTTCCGCCACTTTCCGCACGTAGGCAAGCCCTAAGCCGAAACCTTTGACGTTATGCACATTTCCTGTCGGTACGCGGTAAAAACGGTCAAATACTTTTTTGAGGTTTTCTTTTTTAATTCCTATTCCATTGTCTTCTATTGAGATAATTACTTTTTCGCCTTCGTTACGTGTACGTGCCATAAGGCGCAGCGGAACTTCTTCACGGCGGTACTTGACGGCATTATCCATCAGGTTGAACAGCATATTGGTGATATGCATTTCGTCTGCCTGTATGGTTGAATTTTCTGCCTGCAAGTCAACATCTATTGTGCCGCCGGACTTCTCTACTTTTATTTTAAAAGTATTTGCAACACCTGCTATCAGGTCGTTTATATCAAGTTCTTTGAGTTTAAGCGTCGCTTTCTGTTTTTCAAACAGTGACATCTGAAGCACTTTTTCAACAAGAAAGCCAAGTCTTTTCGTCTCATCGTTTATCACCGTAGATATATGTCTGAAGACTTCGGGACTTTTCGATATATCGGCATCTTTCATCATCTGTACGGCGATAGAAATGGTCGATACGGGTGTCTTAAGCTCGTGTGTCATATTATTTATAAAATCGTTCTTTATTTCCGACAGTTTTTTCTGGTGGAAAATGGTAAAGATCGTTATCGTAAACGTGATCATCAATATAATTGAAAATATGATTGACGGCACAAGGAACGAAACCGATTCGGACAGGTAATCCCCCTTTGTGGGAAAATAAACTTTCATGTAGTTTTGTTTTGACGACGGGTCATTCGGGAATATAACCTGCGTTATGATTTCCGAACTTTTCGGAGGTCTCGATAACGGTTCGTTCTGGTAGACGATTTGTTCGCTGTTGTTTACCACAATCAGGATGAAAGGGATATTCAGTCCGCTGTTTACAAATTCCGCTTTAATGGCATTTTGCAGCGCTTTGCAGTCGATACGTTTTTCGATAGGCATCAGGTATGCCGTCTGGACATGCCTGTATATCACTTCATCAATGATCGTTTTTTGGCGGAAATAGCGATTCATTGTCTCATTTTGCAATTTTTCCGAAGTCTCAATAATCGTCGACTTGGTTGTTTCACGGGGCTTTTGGATACGTTGGCTTATATGGTAAGATTCTATTTCCCCAAAACTTTTTATTGTCCCCGTAGAATCGTCTCTCGTTGTCTGCATCTTGATACTTTGCATCATCTGGTTTATGTTCCGCTGGTCGGGCGGATTTTTGTACATAAAATCCGTTCCGCTCAAATTTGCGAGGATTACGCTGGCTTCTTCCTGTTCCAGTTCGCGCGACACGGATTCCAAGCTACGTCTTACGGTCGATTCAAACTGTTCATTACTTGTCTTGAATATGGTCGCGACGTATTGAACCTGCAAAACAAGCAGGCCGATAAAGGCAAATGCCATTACCCCCGTTAGCATCCAAATCATAGACTTTTTCATTTCCTTGTATCTCCTTAATTTAACAAAACAAAGAACGTACAAATTGGCTTAATATTTACACAAAAAAGGTAAAAAATTGACCCCATGTATGTTAAATATTACTTACGAAAATCTGGTGTAAATTTAAAACAGTATTCATTTCAACCTCAATATATTGTTTATTTATAAAGTATTAAAGCCTTTGTACAGGCACAATACTTTATGTTAAAAAGCCCTATTATCTGAAAAAGTTTGATTTGAGCTTTTTTTATAAAACGGCAAATTTAGATTAAAATTTAAACCCGAACGGTCGAAAAAACGCTCTTCCGGTCGTTCATTCTTCCGGTTATCCGGGATTCCGAACGAACGCTTTTCCCGTCATTCGGACGGAAGCCGGGTTTTATTTTCTTTCTTCAATCCATTTACGCGCGTTTACAAATGCTTCTATCCACGGCGTTACTTCATCCTCCTTGCGTTCTGCCGGGTAATATCCGCATTGCCAGGGGAAAATAGCCCTTTCGGGATGCGGCATTATTGCGATGTGGCGGCCGTCGTCGGAACATATACCTGCCGTAGCCCACGGCGAACCGTTCGGATTGGCCGGATACCCTTCATAATTATATTTTGCTACGATATTATACCGTTTTTCTTCGTACGGAAAATCGAATTTGCCTTCCCCGTGCGCCACCCATGCGCCGAGTTTTGTACCGCCAAGCGAGCCCAGCATGATGGATTTATTTCCCGGAATCTCAAGCGTTATGAAGTTTGATTCGAATTTATGCGAATCGTTATGGAGCATTTTGTGTTTTTTCTCGTGGTCGGGGTGAAGCAGTTCGAGTTCGGCCATTAACTGGCAACCGTTACATATACCGATACTCATGGTATCGTTGCGTTCGTAAAAGCGGTCAATGGCGCGTTTGGCTTTTTCATTATACAATATGCCTGCCGCCCAGCCTTTGGCGGAGCCGAGAACATCGGAATTTGAAAATCCGCCGCAGAACACGATGAAATGAACATCATCAAGCGTCTCGCGCCCGGTTGCCAAGTCTGTCATGTGAACATCCTTCACGTCGAAGCCGGCAAGGTAGAGCGCATAAGCCGTCTCGCGTTCACATTGCGAACCCTTATCCCTTAACACGGCTGCCCGGACGCCGCTTTTTTTCCTGCGCGTGGCCGTAAGCCCGTACGACCGGAGCGTTCCTTTAAATTCTTTGTGAAACTTATACTCCAGCGGCTGTGTTTTGTAGTTCTCAAACCGGTTGCCGGCACACTCGTCACCGCTTTGACGCGTGTCGAGCAGGTAGGAGGACTTATACCACACGTCGCGCAGGTAGTCTATGCCGAAATGGTACCGGACGCCGTCTTTTGTTACTAACAGATGCCGTTCGTCCGCCGGTTTTGCGATACATGCAAATCCTGTGCCTGCGGATTGCATCAGTTTCTCGAACGCTTTCTTTTCCTTAACCTGAACAATGATACCCGGATTTTCCGAGAATAATATTTTCACTATATCTTTTTCCGCCAGTGCATCCAAATTGACGTCCAATCCGCCCGTTACGTTTGCAAAGCACATTTCCAGCAATGTAACGATCATGCCTCCTGCAGAAATATCGTGACCGGCAAGGATGAGTTCCCGGTCAATGGCATCCTGTATGGCGTTAAAGGCGTCGCGGAAATACGCGGGGTCTTTGACGGTCGGCGCGTCGTCGCTTATTTTGCACAGAGCCTGTGCAAAAGCGGAGCCTCCGAGCTTCATTTTGTCGAATGAAAAATCTACATAATATATATATGTACGCATGTCGTTTACCAGTACGGGGGAAACGATTTTCCGTATGTCGCTCACTTCGCCTGCCGCGGAAATAATTACGGTTCCGGGCGAAAGCACTTTGTCGTCGCCGTATTTTTGTGTCATGGAGAGGGAATCTTTGCCCGTAGGAATATTGATTCCCAGTTCGCAGGCAAAATCCGATGCCGCTTTGACGGCTTTGTACAGGCGGGCGTCTTCGCCTTCATTGCGGCATGGCCACATCCAGTTGGCGCTCAGGGAGATGCTTTTTATCTGTTCGGCGAATGGGGCGAATACAATGTTTGTCAATGCTTCGGCTATCGACATGACCGACCCGGCTGCCGGATCGATCAATGCCACCTGTGGCGCATGTCCTATCGAAGTAGCCATTCCGGCTTTGCCGCGATAATCGAGCGCTACGGCGCCGAGGTCGCTCAACGGCAATTGCAGTCTGCCCTGACACTGCTGGCGTGCAATCCGGCCGCTTACCGAACGGTCTACTTTGTTTGTGAGCCAGTCTTTGCAGGCCACGGCTTCGAGCCGGAGTACTTTTTCGAGGTAATCATGCAGGCCGGAGGCCTTGTATTTCACCGGAAGATAACGATCCTGCACCGTTTTGTCTTCCATAATGGTGCGGGGCGGTTTCCCGAACATATATTCGAGTTTGATATTGATCGGTTTTTTCCCGTCTTTTTGTTCGAAAACGAACGTCATGTCGTCGGTTGTTTCACCCACGACATACATCGGGGAGCGTTCCCGTTCGGCTATACGGCGAATGTGTTCGACGTCTTTTTCTTTTATAAGCAATCCCATGCGTTCCTGGCTTTCGTTCCCGATTATTTCTTTAGCCGAGAGCGTCGGGTCGCCGACAGGCAGTTCGGACATGTCGATATGTCCGCCTGTTGATTCTACCAGTTCGGAAAGGCAATTGAGGTGTCCTCCTGCGCCGTGGTCATGTATGGATATGATCGGGTTACTGCCGGATTCCGCGATACTGCGGATGACGTTTGCCGCACGCTTTTGCATTTCGGGATTGGCGCGCTGGACGGCGTTCAGCTCGACGCCGCTTGTGTATTGTCCGGTGTTAACGGACGATACGGCGCCTCCGCCCATTCCGATACGGTAATTATCACCCCCGAGTATGACGATTTTCTCATGAGGCTTGGGATTGCCTTTCAGTGCGTCGCGTTTGTTGGCGTAGCCTACGCCGCCGGCGAGCATGATGACTTTGTCGTAAGCGAAGTTTTTATTGTTTTCGGTATGTTCGAAAGTGAGGAGCGAGCCGCAGATAAGGGGTTGTCCGAATTTGTTTCCGAAATCGGAAGCGCCGTTTGAGGCTTTTATCAGGATTTGTTCGGGCGTCTGGTAGAGCCATTTGCGCGGGTCGAGGATGCTTTCCCAGGAGCGTCCTTCTTCCGTGCGCGGATAAGACGTCATATAGACGGCTGTCCCGGCGAGGGGCAGGGATGCTTTTCCTCCGCCGAGGCGGTCGCGTATTTCGCCGCCGGTTCCGGTAGCTGCGCCGTTGAACGGTTCCACCGTAGTCGGGAAGTTATGCGTCTCGGCTTTAAGGGACAGCACGGCGTGAATCTTTTTTACGGCATAGAAATCCGGCCTGTCGCCGGACAGCGGCGCGAACTGTTCGATTGAAGGCCCGTCGTTAAAAGCCACATTATCTTTATATGCCGACACGAGCCTGTTCGGATGGATCGTCGACGTCTTTTTTATCATGGCGAAAAGCGAACTCTCCATTTCTTTTCCGTCGATAACGAATTTCCCGTTGAAAATCTTGTGACGGCAGTGTTCGGAATTTACCTGCGAGAAGCCGAACACTTCGCTGTCGGTCAGTTTGCGGTTCAGCTTCCGGCTTACGCCGTTCAGGTATTCGACCTCTTCCCCGCTTAATGCTAGTCCTTCCTCTTTGCTGTACAGGGCAATATCGTCAATATGGACGATCGGATCGGGTTTTTTATCGATTGTAAAAATCTTTTGATCCAAACCGTCGTAGATACGCTGGAGCATAGGGTCGTATTTTGCCTCTCCCGAAGAGACGGGAAAATATTCTTCTATGCGGGAAATGCCGTTAATGCCCATATTTTGCGTTATCTCGACGGCGTTTGTACTCCAGGGTGTAATCATTTCCCGTCGCGGCCCGACGTACCAGCCCTTGAGCGATTTTGTTTTAACCGGTTTGGCTCCGCTGAACAGCCAGACTAATTTTTCCGTATCATTTAGACTGAACTCCCGTGCCGCTTCGACAGCCAGCGCTGTTTTTGCGGAAGATTGAAAAAACTGAATAATCATATATTTAATAGTTAATGTATTTTGCCGGTTACCCGCTACAGGCATGCAAAGATACGGCAGGCCGGGGGAAATACAAAATAAACGCCGTTTATTTTTATTCGCGAAAATTTTGCAATCAGACGTTGAAGAGGTCGGGGAAAAGATTTAATCCGCGAGTTTCCGGTTAAAAAAAGCGTAAAAATTGATAATCACCGTTCTAAATTTGCATCCGTTCGGATTATATCTTAAATTTGCACCGTAATTTAAGTTAAAAAAATATGGTTGAAATTGGTACTCCCCTTACGCAGACAGCGAAAAAAGTTGTTTTGTGTGGCTCCGGGGAATTGGGGAAAGAATTAGTGATTGAGTTGCAACGGTATGGTGTCGAAGTTGTTGCTCTGGACAGATATGAGAACGCTCCGGCGATGCAGGTCGCGCATCGTTCGTATGTTGTGTCGATGCTTAACGGCGTAATGCTGCGTGAAATTATGGAAAAGGAAAAGCCCGATTACATCATTCCCGAAGTGGAGGCAATCGCAACGGGTACGCTCGTGGAACTGGAAAAAGAAGGTTATAACGTGATACCCACGGCAAATGCGACCCGCCTGACGATGAACCGCGAAGGGATACGGCGGCTTGCCGCCGAAGAACTGGGCTTGCCGACGTCGCCCTACCGTTTTGCGGCGACGGAGGCGGAATTTCGTGAGGCCGTGAAAACGATCGGTATCCCCTGTGTCGTTAAGCCGATCATGAGTTCTTCGGGACACGGGCAGAGCGTTGTCCGCACGGAAGACGACATCCCGAAGGCATGGACTTATGCCCAGGAAGGCGGACGCGCCGGCGCAGGAAAGGTTATTGTCGAAGGATTTGTCCGTTTCGATTATGAGATAACGCAGCTTACGGTTCGACACGTCGGCGGGACTTCATTTCTGGAACCGGTAGGACATGTCCAGATTGACGGCGATTACCGCGAATCATGGCAGCCACAGGCCATGTCGGCGGCAGCCGGAGCAAAAGCCCGCGAGATAGCGCTCCGGATAACGGACGCTTTGGGCGGACGGGGAATATTCGGCGTCGAACTCTTCGTCTGCGGCGAAGACGTCATCTTCAGCGAAGTATCCCCGCGACCGCATGATACGGGTATGGTGACGATGATATCGCAGGATTTGTCGCAGTTTGCGCTTCATGTCCGCGCCGTTTTAGGATTGCCGATACCCAATATTGCGTTTCACGGGCCTTCGGCTTCGCGGGCGATTGTGGTCGAAGGCGATTCGTCGCGCCTGACGTTCGGCAATCTGGACGGGGCACTCTCGCAGCCGGATACGCAGATTCGCCTTTTCGGAAAACCGGAGGTTCACGGTCACCGCCGCATGGGTGTATTGCTTGCGCGCGGCGAAACGGTCGACGAGGCGCGGGCGAAGACGAAAAAGTCCATTGAAGCGTTAAACATCAGATTGTAGACGTGCTTGAGAGAGTTATGCTGGAGTTGTTTTACACGGGAATGGTTGTCGGTGTATTAGTCTCGTCGCCTATGGGGCCTATCGGTATGCTGTGTGTGCAGCGTACGCTGGCAAAAGGTTGGCGGTCGGGATTTGTTTCCGGTACGGGCGCCGCGCTTTCCGATTTGATTTATGCCACGGTTACCGGCTTGTTCATGGGACTTGTGGTGAATTTTGTAGAGGCGCATCAGCGTCCGTTACAGATATTCGGAAGTATTGTCATAGCCGTTTTCGGTTATTATATCTTTCGGAATAACCCGCTTAAGAGTTTGCAGCGGAATCAGGAAAAAAAACAGACACTGGTACAGGATTTCGTGACGGCGTTTCTGTTGACGTTCAGCAACGTGCTGATTGTGTTTCTTTACATCGGACTGTACGCGCGTTTCGGGCTTGTTCTGCCGGAACATTCGGTTCGGATGACGGTTTTGGGTCTGACGGGAGTACTTGCCGGCGCCATTTTATGGTGGTTATTTATTACATTTGTTGTATCTTTGCTCCGGCGATGGGTTAATATAAGGGGATTAAAGATTATGAACCGGATTGTCGGAACGGTTATTTTTATACTGGCCGTTATTGGGCTTGTCACTTCGTTTATTAGTTTTTAAAATTATATATGAGATGAAACATGTTCTTGGAATTTTTTTGATATTGGCGATAAGTATCGGAGGATGCACTTCAAAAAGTGAAAATAAAAAAGGTGACGATGAGGCGAAAGTAACGCCGACGCCTGCCCTGCCCGGGAACTTTGAACGCGCCGTACCGCCGGCGATGATGACGAATCCGCAGGAACGTGCGGATTATCTCATTACGCATTTCTGGGATAAATTCGACTTCACGGATACGATGTACTGTCACGTCCCGGACATTACGGAGCAGGCTCTTGTCGATTTTATCGCATTATTTCCTCACGCATCTTCGTCAGGGAAAATTTCCGAAGGCATAAAGAAATTGCTTACCTACGCCGAAGTCGACAATGTCGTGTACAATTATTTCTGTTCGACGGCGGAGCGCTATCTTTATACGCCCAACTCACCGATGCGTAACGATGAATATTATACGCCGTTTGTGGAGCACATCGTGGAATCATCGAAAGTCTCCGATGTTAATAAAATCCGTTTCCGGGCATTGCTTACGCTTCTGTACCGTAACCGTATCGGTTCGAAGGCGGAGGATTTTGTTTACACAATGGCTTCCGGTAAAACGGGTAATCTGTATAACCTTTCGGCGAAATATCTTTTACTGATGTTTTATAATCCCGACTGTGTGGAATGTCAGCGTACAACGGAGATGTTGAAAAGTTCCACGGCGGTTGCGGATGCCGTCGCGTCCGGCAGGCTGAAGGTGCTGGCCGTGTATCCCGACGAAAACCCGGAAGTGTGGAAAGAGCACAGACGCGATATTCCGTCGTCATGGATCAACGCATACGATAAATCGCAGGCCGTGAGAAATAACGAGTTATACGATCTGAAGGCAATGCCCACACTCTATTTGCTGGACCGGGATAAAAAAGTAATCCTGAAAGATACTTCTACCGGCGACATTCACGAGTATCTCGAACGGAACCGGTAGAAGCACGCTTACTTCTCTTCTTTTTTCACCGACTTGTTTTCGATGATATAGGAAATAATAAGTCCCAATCCTCCGAAAAACAATACGGATCCGCCGTAAGCAACGGAGTAGAATGTATCTATCTCCCAACTGTGATACGAATTGGTGGTGGCGTGAGCCTTTACCATGAGGCAAGTTAACAAGCCGACGAACAACCCCAGTCCCAGCCCGACGAGCAGGCATCCCATCCGTAATCCGGTAAATGATTTTCTCGGAAAAGAAGGAAGTAAAGAGCTGAACTGGCTTTTTAATACCGAAGAATCCGGGGGCGTCAGGTTCTGTCCCATTTTTTCAATCAGCGACAATCTTTCTTTTCTGCGAGCAAACAACTCGAATGTCATGTAGGTAAAATAAAAAACAATGCATGTAATAAGAGGTACTGTAATAAAATCCATCATAATCTTACTGTTTTAAAAATTAATAATCGTGTTTACTGTCGAAACGTTTCCTGCGTTTCTGCCCTTTTTGACGCATTTTTTCGGAAAGGTTACACTTCGTTTGACGATTTTTTTGACGGATGAATGAAAATACCGGATGAAAATGTTATTTTTGTAGCCGGATAGCTGTAACTTTTTCGGGGAGAGTGCGTCTATACCGTAGGATGGAAAGACATGTCGACAATTATTATATAGAGAAAATACGGCAGGGAGATACCGGCTGTTTTGCGCTGATACTGGAACGGTACGGCGAGCAGGTGTTTTCTTTGATTGTTAAGATTGTCGGCAACCGCGAAGATGCGGAAGAACTGACGCAGGACGTGTTTGTGAAAGCGTTTCGTTCGCTTTCCTCTTTTCGCGGAGACAGCAGCTTTTCTACGTGGATTTACCGGATAGCTTATAATTTAGCTGTTTCGGCCGTCCGCAAAAAGAAAACGGACTGTGTGCCGGCAGATGAACGCCTGCTGTCGGATGTCCCCGATGAACCGGACGAAACGATGTTCGGAACGGCGGATACGGATGAGCGCCTCGCCTGTCTGCATCTTGCCATGGAACAGTTGACGCCGGAAGAACGGGCGATGATTATGCTTTTCTATAAAGACAACAGGTCAATGGAAGAGATTGCCGTGATTACGGGACTGACGGAGACAAATGTAAAAACAAAGATATTCCGTATCCGTAAAAAATTATTTGTATTGATAAAAGCAATGGAGCAGAAATAAGATGAGAGCAAATGAAAAAGACAGGATGCGGGAATTGTTTTCCGGCATGAAGGACGAACCGCTGCCGTTACATTTCAATGAGAAAGTGATGTTTAAAGTTCGCAGGGAAGCGTTACGGCGCGAAAAAAGGAACAGATGTCTGGAGTTTTTCGGGTATGCATCCGGGGCGGTTGCCATGGCGGCCGTTTGTGTATTTATACTTTATCGCATGGGTATTTCCTTTGAGTTTCACTCCTTTAATCCGTTGCGTACGGGAGCATTTTTCCGGCCTGATTTCAGTGTATTTAAATCACAGTCTTTTGTATTCAGCGTTTTTATCGGGACGTCCACGCTGTTTCTTCTGATCATGGATTCGATCATTCGCCGTCATATAGAAAAAAAGCATAAATAAATGATGAATCCTGTTCTGTACCTGATACCCGTAACACTGGGTGAAACGGCGCACAGTCGCGTATTGCCGCCTTATAACCGGGAAGTGATCCTGTCGTTAAGGCATTTTATCGTGGAGGACGTGCGTACGGCGCGACGTTTCCTGAAGAAAACGGAACCGTCTGTTGCGATAGACCGTCTTTCTTTTACGGAATTGAACGAACATACGTCACCTGCGGAGATTGCGGGGATGTTGGCTCCGATGGAGGCGGGCGAATCCGTCGGTGTCATGTCGGAAGCCGGCTGTCCGGCGGTAGCCGATCCCGGAGCGGATGTCGTGGCGATAGCGCAGCGCAGGGGTTACCGGGTGACGCCGCTGGCAGGCCCTTCCTCCCTGTTGATGGCGCTAATGGCGTCCGGCTTCAACGGCCAGAGTTTCGCCTTTCGCGGCTACCTGCCCGTTGAATCCTCAAAACGTGCGGAAAGCATAAAAGCATTGGAGGCGCGTGTGTATTCGGCGGATGAAACGCAGATTTTTATAGAAACACCATACCGGAACGGCAAGCTGCTGGATGACCTGATACGTATATGCCGCCCCTCGACACGTTTGTGCGTGGCTTGCAACATAACGTGCGACGATGAATTTATACGAACCCTTCCGGTTAAAGAGTGGACGAAAAACATGCCGGATCTGAAAAAGAAACCGACAATCTTCTTAATATATAAATAGTCTAACAAATGAAAATAAGCAGATTGCGAACCAAACTCATAATTCCTGATTATCTTTTAATTTTTAATTCTTAATTTTTAATTGATTCCCGCTATGGATACAAAAAATTATACGGCTCATGAAACCTCCGTTATAGATGACGGCTGCGAAATAGGCGAGGGGACAACGATATGGCATTTCTCGCACCTGATGACGGGATGTGTTGTCGGAAAAAGCTGCAATATCGGTCAGAACGTGGTGATAGCTCCGGGCGTGGTACTCGGCAATCATGTGAAAGTACAGAACAACGTTTCCGTTTATACCGGCGTTACGTGTGAGGATGATGTTTTTTTAGGGCCTTCCTGCGTATTTACCAACGTGATAAATCCCCGCAGCGCCGTTTCGCGCAAACATGAATTTCAGTCCACCCGCGTGTGTAGAGGCGCGTCCATAGGCGCGAATGCGACGATTCTTTGCGGTCATGTGATCGGCGAATATGCCATGATTGGCGCCGGCGCCGTTGTGACGAAAGATGTCCCCGCATTTGCTTTGGTCACGGGCAATCCCGCACGACAGGCCGGGTGGGTTAGCAAATACGGGCATCGCCTGCATTTTGACGACGCCCGTATCGCGGTTTGCCCGGAATGCGATGAACAGTATCTTTTCGAAAACGGCCGGGTTACGG
>JAITDQ010000172.1 GCA_031282485.1 Tannerella sp.
GCGAGCAGCGAGGCGACAATCGGCTGGATATAGTTATACATGCTGACGGTCGTGGGACGCAGACGTTTGAGCGACATCGGGATGAACAGGTAGGGGATGAACGTGCCGCCCAGCAGGACGAAAGCGATGCGGGTGAGCGCCGTCCATTCCATTGCGCCGGGACGGAAGACGGGTGCGTCGAGCACATGCCGGTACATGAACGGCGTCAGCATAACGGTCGAAAAGAGAAACATCCATTTCATGATCGTAACGGCCGAATATCGCCGGCTCAGGGGACGCGAGATGACTACGTATACCGAATAGATCAGGTTACTGCTTACGATGAGCATGTCGCCGCCGAAGCTGCTGCTGCGGTCGCCCGAATGAGTGGAGGAGAGGATAACCAGCGTCCCGCCGGCTACGCCCAGCAATACGCCGGCTACTTTTTGCTTCGTGACCGGCTCTTTCAGAATCAGGGCGGCCAGCAGCATTACGTATATCGGGCCGGCCGTAGCGATGATCGATGCATCGACGGGCGACGTCATATTCAATCCCGTCATAAACAATCCCTGATTGAAGGCAATCCCCGTGCAGGCGCAGAGGAACAGCAGCCCGAAATCCCCGAGCGGCACCTTTTCGCGCTTCACAAACAGCGAGCAAAGCCAAAACATCGCAGTCGCAAAAAGGATGCGTATCAATGTCAACGCTTCCGGCGCCATATTCGCCGGAATCAACGACTTCGATACCGAAATATTGACGGCAAACAGTATGTTCACCGTCAATATGATGCCATGCCCCTTTAACTTTTCCTTTCCAATCATACGCCGTACTTTGTAAATGGGGGCAAAAGTACGGAATAATTTTGTACTTCTCCCGCTTCCTGCAACGCAAACCGTGAAATTCATATAAATTACGTTATCACACAGTTGAAAATTAAGCGCGGATATTTGTTTTTTCTTTTTATATTTGCAATTCAATTTAATAAAAATACAGTAATGATGAAAATTTTAAAAGTACCTTATGTGCCGGCGCTGGACGGACTTGATTTGAAGAATGTGGCCGAACTCATGGAAACGGAGGCTTTGCGCCAGAGTATTGATGTGATTAACTGGGATGAGTATGCTTACAAACCGGTGACGGTGTTTGATATTGCCCGCGGCGGGAAGGATTTGTATGTGCATTATTTTGTCCGCGGGTTATCGTTGCGTGCGGTGGCCGACGATGACGGCGAATTTGTTCATCCGGACAGTTGCGTGGAGTTTTTCATGCGCCGGAAGGATAATTTGTATTATACGAACTTTGAATTTAACTGCATCGGGACGTGTCTTGCCGCGCGTGGCTCGAACCGTAATGAGCGGACGCCTTTTACGCCGGATGAATACAAAAAGATACGGCGTTATACGACTGTTCAGCGCGAAGCGTTTGCGGAGAAAAAAGGTATCCGGGAGTGGGAATTGACGGTTGCCATACCTTTTGAATTAATGGGGCTTGACGCTTCGAACCTGCCGGATATGATACGGGGTAATTTTTACAAATGCGCCGACGCGACGGCTAACCCGCATTATGTGACGTGGAGTCCTATCAACCTGCCGTCGCCGGATTATCACTGTCCGGAACATTTCGGGGAGATCAGGTTCTGAATTTGCGGACGGCTTCGCTTCGTTGAAGCGTAAAAAAAGGAGAGAGGGATGTATTAACTGTACGGTGTTCACCCTCTCTCCCCAAACAAACCAAAATGAAATGGTTATCGTTATTTGCCGTCCACTCTGACGACTTCTATTTCGAACACGAGTGTTGAATATCCGGGAATTGACCCGCTGCCGCTTCGCCCGTAGGCCAACTGGTAGGGAACCCAGACCTCCCATTTGTCGCCCTTGACCATTCCGTACAGTGCGGTTTTCCAGCCGCCTATAACAGTGGTGCCGACGGTAAAACTGTAAGGAGCGCCGTCGTCGAATAATTTCCGGTCGAATACATCCCCTTCCGTAATGTTTTTCTCGGGATAATCGGCGACAAGCCAGCCTTTGTAGTAGCATGAAACTACGCTTGTATAATAAATGGAATCTGTCCCTTCCCCTTTTTCGAGTACTTTGTAATATATGCTGCCTTCGCTTCCGGGGGATTTCAGTTCCCTGTACTCCGGATTTGTCTTTACGGCATTAAAAGCCTGCTGGTTTGCCACCATCCATTTGTCTAAATGACTGTCGTCGTCGTCGCTGCATGAAACGGCGGCGAGCGAGGCGGCGAGAATCATCATGAAATATAATCCGTATTTTTTCATTAACTGTCTGTTTTTTTAATTCTTACTGTTTTATTCCGGGGAAAGCCATTATTTTAGTTTCTCCAGTATGTTGCGCATGCTTACTTTGCCGGCGACGATGCCGTGCAGTTTGTCGACAGGCACGCGTTCCTGCTGCATCGTGTCGCGAAAACGTATGGTGACGCAGTTGTCGTTCAGCGAATCGTGGTCGACCGTGATGCAGTAAGGCGTCCCGATCGCGTCCTGACGGCGGTATCGTTTGCCGATAGAATCTTTTTCGTCGTACTGGCAACGGAAGTCGTACCGCAGGATGTTCATTATTTCCTGCGCCTTTTCCGGGAGACCGTCTTTGCGGACAAGGGGCAGTACGGCCAGTTTTACCGGCGCCAGAGCGGGCGGCAGTTTCAGGACGACACGCGTCTCGCCGTCTTCCAGCGTCTCTTCGCACCATGCGCCGGCAAGCAGGCTGAGGAACATGCGGTCTACGCCGATAGATGTTTCGATGACGTACGGGACGTAGCTCGCGTTCCGTTCGGGGTCGAAGTATTGCATCTTCTTGCCCGAATATTTCTCGTGCTGCGACAGGTCGAAGTCCGTACGGCTGTGTATGCCTTCCACTTCCTTGAACCCGAAGGGCATTTCAAATTCTATGTCGGTAGCGGCGTTGGCGTAGTGAGCCAGCTTGTCGTGGTCGTGGAAGCGGTATTTATGATCGCCCATGCCGAGTGCGCGGTGCCATTTCATGCGTGCTTCCTTCCACGTGGCGAACCATTCGAGTTCTTCTCCCGGACGGACGAAGAACTGCATTTCCATTTGCTCAAATTCGCGCATGCGGAAGACGAACTGGCGCGCTACGATCTCGTTGCGGAAGGCTTTGCCGATTTGTGCGATGCCGAACGGGATTTTCATGCGGCCGGTCTTTTGTACGTTCAGGAAGTTGACGAATATGCCCTGAGCGGTTTCGGGGCGGAGGTATATTTTCATCGCTCCGTCGGCGGTCGAACCCATTTCGGTGGCAAACATGAGGTTGAACTGGCGCACGTCCGTCCAGTTGCGGGTACCGGATATGGGGCATACGATTTCGCAGTCGATGATGATCTGACGCAGTTCTTCGAGGTTGGAATCGTTCAGCGCCCGGACGAAGCGGGCGTGTACTTCGTCGCGCTTAGTCCGGTTTTCGAGTACGCGCGGGTTGGTTGTACGGAATTGCGGCTCGTCGAACGCTTCGCCGAAACGTTTGGCGGCTTTTTCGACTTCCCGGTTTATCTTTTCGTCGATTTTTGCAAGATATTCTTCTATCAGGACGTCGGCACGGTAGCGTTTTTTGCTGTCTTTGTTGTCGATCAGGGGGTCGTTGAACGCGTCGACATGTCCCGAAGCTTTCCATATCGTCGGGTGCATGAAAATGGCGGAATCAATGCCGGCGATATTTTCGTTCAGCAGCGTCATGCTGTCCCACCAGTATTTTTTTATGTTGTTTTTCAACTCAACACCGTTCTGACCGTAGTCGTAAACAGCTCCCAGCCCGTCGTAGATTTCAGACGAGGGGAATACAAATCCATACTCCTTGCAGTGCGATATTAACTTCTTGAATACATCTTCCTGTTGTGCCATAAGACCTCTTATTATTTTTTCAGCGGGGGCAAAGATAGTGCATGCTGCGGGAATTACAAAATAAACCCGTTTGTTTTTGTTTATTCCCGATTATTTAATTTCCCGTCGATAAGTTTGATTCGCTTTTCCGAACGGGTTTTTTCTTTTTGCATTGCATTTATGTTGCTTAATACCATGGCCAGTTCGTAAGTTGCTTTGATGTTTTTTTTATCGGCGTCCGAGAGGTAGAGCGAGAAAGGTTTGCCGCCGGTATATTCGACTTTGATGCGTTCCTTTTCGTCCGTGACGTAAACAAACCCGGCAATTGATTTGCAATCCTCGCCTTTGTATGTCACAACTTCCGTCGTGTTGCCCATGTCTTTGAAGCGGTAGTTCACGCCTCCGTCGTAGGGTATGGAAGGCGTTTCGGCGACCGTCCCGTCTTTGGCGGATAATTTGAGTCCCGTATGATTGATCGGGTTACTTCCGAAGTATACGCTTGCCATATACATTTCGCCTTCTTCGTTCACGCCGCAGCGGATATAGCTGCGTTCCACGTTACGTTCTATCGTCATCGCCTGCCGGATGTAATTGCCTGCATCGTCATAAGCCGTGTCTTTCTCGAAAACGAATCCTTTTTTCAGCGTTTCCGCTTCTG
>JAITDQ010000300.1 GCA_031282485.1 Tannerella sp.
TAAGACGTTGCAGCTGTTTCTTTTCTGTTTCTTCCGGGTGCATCATCACTCTGTTATTATGTTTTTCATTTTTCCGATGGCAAAGATAAACAAAACCGCCGCAAAGTTATAAAAAAAACAATAAAAAAAAGCAGATTTGCCTCATGACGGGGCAAGTCTGCTTTTCTACGAACAATAATATTAGAAGAACATATTATAATTGGCAGAGAAACGGGCTGTTCGCTTTTCCCTCATTATTATAATGTCCTGTTCTTCCCAAACGTTATGGTCATTTACACTTTGACCCTCATAATAAAACTCCTGAGACATCCGGAAACCGGCACCCTCCCTTTCCATATTGTTGCCGGAAAAGAAATTTCTTTTTTTAAATGGTTTATCCATAACTTCCAGCATTCATTAGTTTAACATATTAAAAAACATATCGCGATTTGTTATGCCGTAAATATAATGACATAAATGCTGAAAATGTTCTCTTGAAGCGAATTATTTGTGAAAAATTAACAAATAAAAAACCACACCATACATATAATATGATGTGGTTTCCGTTTCACCTAAAAAATTTTGTATTATGGCCTTCTCAGTTTTTCTTTATCCGTTTACTTTTTTCATGTGAGCGATTAATTCAAGGACTTTACTTGAATAGCCCCATTCGTTGTCATACCATGAAACGACTTTCACGAAGGTGTCGGTCAAAGCGATTCCTGCTTTTGCATCGAAGATGGAAGTGCGGGCGTCGCCGATGAAGTCGGTAGAAACAACATCATCCTCCGTATATCCCAGGATACCTTTCAGTTCGCCTTCCGAAGCTTCTTTCATTGCAGCTTTGATATCGTTGTAGGATGCCGGTTTTGCCAAATTGACGGTAAGGTCGACAACCGAAACGTCGAGCGTAGGAACGCGGAATGACATACCTGTCAGTTTGCCGTTCAATGAAGGAATAACTTTACCTACGGCTTTGGCGGCGCCGGTTGAAGACGGGATAATGTTACCCGATGCGGCGCGGCCGCCTCTCCAGTCTTTTACCGAAGGACCGTCTACGGTCTTCTGGGTAGCGGTTGTAGAGTGAATCGTGCTCATCAAACCGTCTGTGATACCGAACTTGTCGTTCAGCACTTTTGCTATGGGGGCGAGGCAGTTTGTTGTACAGGATGCGTTAGAAACAAATTGGGTTCCCTTCACGTAAGCGTCGAGGTTTACACCACAAACGAACATCGGGGTATCGTCTTTGGAAGGAGCTGACATCACTACATATTTAGCGCCGGCGTCAATATGTCCCTGCGCTTTTTCCTTGGAAAGGAACAAACCTGTTGATTCGACAACATATTCAGCGTCCACAGCGCCCCATTTCAAGTCAGCGGGATTTTTTTCCGCGGTTACACGAATGGTGTTACCATTAACAATTAAGTTACCGTCCCGGATGTCGATTGTCCCGTCGAACTGACCATGGATCGTATCGTATTTCAACATGTATGCCATGTATTCAACACTAATCAGGTCATTAATACCTACTACCTGAATGTCTTTTCTTTTCTGAGCGGCACGGAACACTAAACGTCCGATGCGGCCAAATCCGTTAATACCTACTTTAATCATTGTTTAAAAATTTAATAGTTTGAATAAAAATACTTCTTCTGCGTATATTTTTTTACGGGCACAAAATTACGGTTTATTTGTAACATGAACAACTAAATGAAGAAAAATTTCTCCAATTAATTTCAGTGCGATATTTTTTTCTTCCCGGAGATGAATCCGAAGATTAAAGACTTTGCTTTGTTAATGCCCCATGTGATAAGTATTGGCTGAAGAATACTCCATGCAACGGGCAGCAGGTTTTTTATGATCGAAAGATAATCGGATGCGGTGAACGGGACTTTCACCCCGGTCGGTCTGTCCTTACCGGTTGCGATTGAACCCGCTTTTTTACCGGGTGTCCCGGATGAAAACAGCAAAAACGATACGCCGGAAAGAATCAGTCCCGGCGCATGATCCCGCAGCCGGGCAAAATCTTCACCCAATTTTTTTTCCTGTTCGCGACACATCGCTTCGATGTTTGCCCTGTCGACAAGAAGCTGTTCAATGGGCGAGAGGGGGTTGTTCCGTATTTTCGGATGTTGATGTTGTTGTTGCATCTTTTTTTTGTTCGTTTGAGTTCAGCGATGATATGATGATGTTTATAACCGACAGGCGAATTCTTTCTCTGTTAAAGATTGCCAGTAAGATAAGTATCACGTAAAGTCCCGTTACGATTGTAAAACCGGCGGTTGCGGACTCAAGCAGGTTGCTCAGCAGGAAGCCTAACGCGAGCATTGCAAACAGGACTGCGAAAAACACCAACGCCGACAATAATAATCCGTACGAGAGGACGGCAATCACTTTGCCGATCCGCTCATACGCATTAAGTTTAATCAGTTCCAATTTAAATTCCGCATACGTTGAAATATCATCTTTCAGTTCGCGGAAAATTTTTTCTGCCTCTTGCCCCATTATTCAAAGGATTTTATCATTCAGCGCCTGACCTATTCGGAAGCTGAGGCTTCTTCCGTAAGATTTTCAGCGTTGCCTCCTCTGAGTTTATTCACTGCGGAACCAAAGCCTTCCTTGACTTTTTCAACAAAGCCGTTTAACTCATCAAGGATCTGTCCCTTTTTATCCGTAGCAGCAAGATAACCGATTGCTGCACCTACTACTGCACCTATTACAAGCCCTAACAGTAATTTTGAATCAACATTGTTCTTCATAACGTCATATTTTTAAATTAATCCCACAAAATTAAGCGGTTTATTTGTTAAAACAAAATTTTTCGCCGGATATTTATCAAATAAAATGTACGAATTTACATTTTTCCCGTTTTTACTGCAATCCAGTTATCTTTTTCCACAAAAGACAACAGAGACAGGCCGCATCTGTTACATTCTTTTTCCACGACCGGTATGTCTTCTCTGTAAAAACCGCTCATAAACAGTTGCCCGCCGGACGCTAAGGCCGGTTTGTAGTATTTCATATCTTCCAGTAATACGTTCCTGTTTATATTCGCAAAAATGTAGTCGAACATACCGAAATCCTTTATTTCTCCGGCTCCTCCCCGAACTACCCGTATGTTACCGGCGTTGTTCAACCGGCAGTTTTCAACGGCGTTGTTGTAAGCCCATTCGTCAATGTCGACAGCCGTTACGCGCGAAGCTCCTTTTTTTACAGCCAGAATTGCCAGAACGGCCGTTCCGCATCCCATGTCGAGCAATTCCTTGCCTTTCAGATCCAGCTTCAGCATTTCGCACAGCATAAGGTATGTGGTGGCATGGTTTCCCGTGCCGAATGCCATTTTCGGGTCGATAACAATCGGATATTCGAATCCGTTTTCTTCCGGGTGAAACGAAGCGCGGATGATACATTCATTTCCTATCCGAATCGGGTGGAAATAGTTTTTTTCCCATTCTTCATTCCAGTCACAGTCCGCTATCCGTTCTTTCGTATGAAAAAATTTGACGCCGGGAACGGGGAAGTTTTCCAAGAGTTCTTCCACGATAGACGGGTTATAATTATCCACGGCGACACAGGCCGTCAGACCGTTTTCATTTGAGGTAAAACTTTCAAAACCGATATTGCCGAGTTCCGAAGCCAGAATGTCATTGATCGTTTCGGTTTCTATTGAAGACTCGTACCGGAATGATAATTCGTAATATTCCATAATTAAAATATTTAATAACTCCGGCAAAGTTACACATTTTAATCGTAACGCTGCAAAAATGGGGGTGAGTTCTAATCGCAGGGCAATAATTGAGCTTCTCAAATGTCCGGTACTTTAATTAAAAAAACAAAAATGTTTGCGCACACATTTGCGTATTAAAAAAATAGAATTAACTTTGCAAATATTTATACTGCATTTATACTTAATTGAATTATTAATAATAAAGAATCATGACAACACGTAGAGATTTTTTAAAGACAGCAACTCTGGCATCAGCAGGATTAGCAATAGGTGGTACAGGGTTAAACGCATCGAGTTATCGTCAGATTATCGGGGCTAATGAGAAAGTGAATCTGGCATGTGTAGGTATCGGTTTTCAAGGGGGCGAGATAATCAAAGCCTTTGCAAAAACGGGACTGGCAAACGTTGTCGCATTATGCGATATTGACATGGGCGCCAAACATACGCGGGAAGTAATGAATATGTTCCCCGACGCAGCCCGTTTCAAGGATTTCAGGGTAATGTTCGATAAAGTCGGCAACAAATTCGACGCCGTATGCGCCGGTATTCCCGATTTTGCACATTATCCGGTTGTGATACAAGCTATTAAAGAAGGAAAACATATATACGTTGAAAAACCTATGTGTCGTACTTTCCTTGAAGGCGAACTCATGATCGAAGCGGCGAAGAAGAATCCCAAGATCGTTACGCAAATGGGTAACCAGGGACATTCGGAAGGCAATTATTTCCAGTTTAAAGCTTGGAAAGAGGCCGGTATTATAAAAGATGTAACGGCCGTTACCGCTCACATGAACTCTTCCCGCCGCTGGCATGGCTGGGATTCGCGTATTTTCAAAGACCCGGATCCGGAACCGATGCCTGCAGGCATAGACTGGGATACATGGAACATGGCCGTACGGTATCATGAATTTAACGAACGGTATCATTATGGGAACTGGCGTTGCTGGTACGACCTGGGAATGGGCGCTTTAGGCGACTGGGGAGCGCATATCATTGATACCGTACACCAATTTCTGGAACTCGGATTGCCTTACGAAGTTAATCCGCTGATGCTGAAAGAGCACAACGATTATTTCTACCCGATGTCTTCTACCTTGTTATTCCGTTTTGCGGAAAGAAAGAATATGCCGGCGTTGGATATTACGTGGTACGACGGACTGGATAATGTTCCCCAAGTACCGGAAGGATACGGCGTGTCGGAGGTCGACCCGAATATTCCTCCCGTGGCAGGCGGAAAACTTCAGCCGCTGAAACTTAACCCGGGAAAAGAAATATACAGTAAAACCCTGACCTTCAAAGGCGGTTCCCACGGCAGTACACTTTCGATTATACCCGATGAAAAGGCAAAGGAAATGGCATCGAAACTGCCGGAGGTTCCGAAATCTCCGTCAAACCACTATGCAAACTTCCTGCTTTCGTGTCTGGGTAAGGAAAAAACGCGTTCGCCGTTTGAAATAGCAGGCCCGTTAAGTCAGGTATTTTGCCTTGGCGTTCTTGCACAGCGTTTAAATACGAAGATTGAGTTCGATACCGTGAAGAAACAGATTACTAATAATCCGTTTGCAAACGCCATGCTGGCAGGCGCTCCTCCACGTTCGGGCTGGGAAGAATATTACAAAATTTAAAGAGAGTCGGCGTCATCGCAGAAACTCGGAAAAAGCTGTCCCCCGCCGGGAGACAGTTTTTTTTATGTGCCGTGCATGAGGTGCAAGTCTACTACGGGGGCAGGTAGCGACCAACCGTTAGTTTGA